>JAHEZG010000140.1 GCA_023251195.1 Chitinophagaceae bacterium
ATAAATCGTATCGCCTTCGTAACCAACTAAACTGAAAAATCCGGTGAAGTTGCTGATAGCAATTGTTCCCAACGAATAATTATAAATAGTTGCAAACGGAATGGACCGATGTGAAGTATCCGCAGAATAAATTACTCCGCTGAACTGAACTACTTTCCGGTTTTGTCCGAAACTTGAAATAGAACGAAATAGAAAAATCAGAAGGAAGAGTGTAAATACTCTTTTAAATTTCATCAGTTAAATTATGCGCGGTAAATGTATCCGCACTTGGCAATTAAAAAAAATCATGCTCAGGTTTTTTGCATTTTAGCATCACCCTTGCTTGCTTTTTTTTTAGATGCTTTAAATTTTTTCATAGCTGAAAATCCAGATAGTGCCTGAACCAACATAAATATTCCAGCTGGTAAAGCAATGAACAATGAAAACACACCAAATATTCTGTTTTGCTCTCCAATCATTAAAAAATAAGGAATGATTATTAAAACAATGGAAGCAACAAACTCAGCTAAAAAAAGTATGTACGGCGATGCATGTGTGCCCTGATAAAATTTTGTTCTTGTAAATTCTTTATAAGGCAACCGAGCGTGTACGGTTGCTCGTTCACGAGCAACCACTATCCAGTGTTTAAAAGGAGGATACGATTCAGGATTGTGATAGGTGTTTAAATCTTCCTCAAACAACTCCCGTGTTTTATGATGTATCAGAATATCATATGCTTCATTTACAGTTATGAATTGTTGTTCGGCATCAGAGGCAGAATTAAATTCAGGATGAGCATCTTTCGCCTTTTTCCTGAAAGCTCTTTTTATTTCCATGTCGCTGGCATCGTGCGCCACATCTAAAACTTTACAATAGTCACGAAACATGTTTATCAGATTTTGCTTAAAAGTAACTATAACACAATTAAAAGTATCCCTAAATCATTAAATTTTTAACAAGCGGTATGTTAAAGTGTTGTGAATAACGGCAATCATTTGTTTCTATTGCCCTCAAAATTGTCATTTGTCCGTTACATTTGCGCCTCCTGAAAAATCAGGATCAATCATTTTAAAATCCAATTTAAAAAAATGTCAAGCTCTTTTCTTCGCCGTCACATTGGGCCAAATAAAAATGAAACAACTGAAATGCTTCAGGCTATTGGAGTATCGTCACTGCACCAATTGATTAAGGAAACTGTCCCTGCTTCAATTCTTACTGATAAAAAATTAAACCTTCCCGAAGCACTTAGCGAATTTGAATATCTGAAACTGATGAAAAGCTTTGCTTCGAAAAATAAAGTATATCGTTCTTTTATTGGAATGGGCTATTACAACACCATTACTCCTTCTGTCATACTCCGGAATATTTTTGAAAATCCGGGATGGTACACACAATACACACCATATCAGGCCGAGATTGCGCAAGGCCGATTAGAGATGTTATTGAATTATCAAACAATGGTTTGTGATTTAACAGGCTTACCAGTGAGCAATGCTTCTTTATTAGATGAAGGAACTGCCGCGAGTGAAGCAATGACTTTACTGTTTCATTCAAACGGAAAAGAAGATACCAAAAATGTTTTTCTCATTGCCGATAATTGTTTCCCGCAAACAATCGATATTTTAAAAACACGCGCGCTTCCATTAGACATAGAATTGGTAATTTCTTCCCCTGATAAATTTAATTTCAATGAAAAAGTTTTTGGATGCATTGTACAATATCCTGATGCATTTGGTGAAGTAAATGATTTTTCTTCAATGATTGAAGAAGCAAATAAATGCGGGGTGAAAGTTGTGATGGCTACTGATTTACTCGCCCTTACTTTATTAAAATCGCCTGGTGAAATGGGCGCTGATATTGCCATTGGTTCAGCACAGCGATTTGGTGTTCCGCTTGGATTCGGTGGACCGCATGCAGCATTTTTTACAGCCAAAGACGAATACAAACGATTAATGCCGGGTCGCATTATTGGTGTTTCCATTGATGCGCAAGGTCAGCCAGCTTATCGCATGAGTTTGCAAACACGCGAGCAACACATCAGACGAGAAAAAGCAACTTCAAATATTTGTACTGCGCAAGCGCTGCTTGCAAACATGGCTGCAGCTTATGCCATTTTCCATGGTGCTGACGGATTGAAAAATATTGCAACAAAAATTTCTTCACTCACACAAGCACTTGCTGATTCACTTTCAAAAATTTCCGGAGTAAAAATTCTGAATAAAAATTTCTTCGATACACTTTATGTTGAAGTGGCTGATTCAAACGCTATAAAAACTTCCACTGTAAAAAGCGAAATCAATTTCAGAATAATTGACAAAACCCACATCGGAATTTCGCTGGATGAAACAACCACTGAAACAGATGTAAAGGATATTCTGAAAGTTTTTTCTGCATCAACTGAAATAAATATTTCTTCGGATTTAAAAAATATTCCTGCTTCACTAAAAAGAGAATCAGCTTATTTAACTCACCCTGTTTTCAATCGCCATCATTCCGAATCACAAATGATGCGCTACTTAAAACAATTGGAGAATAAAGATCTTTCACTTAATACTTCAATGATTTCATTGGGAAGTTGTACAATGAAATTGAATGCCGCAACTGAAATGATGCCATTGAGCTGGCCCGAATTTTCTTCCATACATCCATTTGCTCCTTCTGAACAAACAAAAGGCTACACAGAAATTATTTCGCAACTCGAAAATTATTTGTGTGCAATCACCGGTTTCGATGCCTGTTCATTGCAACCAAATTCAGGTGCGCAAGGCGAGTATGCTGGTCTGCTTGTAATCATGGCTTACCACAAAGACAGAAATGAAAGTCACCGTAATGTGGCGCTCATTCCATCCTCAGCTCACGGAACTAATCCTGCCAGTGCAGTGATGGCTGGTATGAAAGTTATTGTAACCAAGTGCGATGAGAAAGGAAACATTGATGTGGCCGATTTAAAACAAAAGGCCGAAGAACATAAAAATGATTTGGCTTGTCTGATGGTAACTTATCCTTCAACTCACGGTGTGTTTGAAGAAAGCATAAATGAAATTTGTGCAATCACTCATGCAAACGGTGGATTAGTTTACATGGATGGTGCAAACATGAACGCACAAGTGGGTTTAACTTCTCCTGCCGCTATTGGTGCCGATGTGAATCACATAAACCTACATAAAACATTTTCCATTCCACACGGCGGTGGTGGCCCGGGCATGGGACCAATTTGTGTAAATAAAAAATTAGCTCCTTACTTACCTGGTCATGCAGTTGTAAAAACAGGAGGAGAAAAAGCAATTCACTCAGTTAGTTCTGCTCCTTGGGGAAGTGCTTCAATTCTATTAATCTCCTATGGATACATAAGATTGTTGGGTGCCGATGGTTGTGCTGATGCAACAAGATATGCAATACTGAATGCTAATTACATGAAGAGCATTCTCGAAAAAGAATTCAGTATTTTGTTTCAGGGATCGAACGGAAGATGCGCCCACGAAATGATTGTTGATATGCGCGAGTTTAAAAAATTCGGAATTGAAGTTGGAGACATTGCCAAGCGATTAATGGATTATAGTTTTCATGCGCCCACTGTATCGTTTCCTGTTGCCGGTACTTTAATGATTGAGCCAACTGAGAGCGAAGACAAAGAAGAACTCGACCGATTCTGTCACGCTTTAATTTCTATCAAAAAAGAAATTATGGAAATTGCTGATGGCACTGCCGATAAAGACGATAACTTATTACACAACGCGCCGCACACTGCTGCTGTTGTAATTGCTGATGAATGGAATCATTCGTACTCCCGTTCACGCGCCGCATTTCCATTACCTTATGTTGTGAAAAATAAATTCTGGGCGTCAGTATCACGCATCAACGACACTCATGGCGACCGAAATTTAATTTGCGTTTGCCCTCCGGTTGAAAGTTATATGGAAGAGGTGGTAAGTTAGTCAAAAATTTACTCCTTTCACTTCAATGAAAGAATTCAATCCACCTTTTTATTTGAGAGGCAATGAAGAATTAATTTCTATAACCGAAGGTTCAATAAAAGAATGGAAAGTAGAAACTATACAAGAAGCGTTAGAAGAATTGAAAAAACGAGGAATTGAAAAAGGAGATTATAAAAATTTTCGAGAAAAAATTTATTTGAAATTCAATGAAAATAGATCAGCATTAAGAAACCAGATTGAATCAAATAAAACCGCTAAAAATTTCCTTCTAAAATTATTTTCCTTTTTTATTCCATCTGGCAACCCAGACTTTGAAAACAAATTTCAATTTGTCACTTATTGGAAAATTGAGTTTGATACTAAAGAAAATTATACTTCCAGAGAATTAGGATTTGATAAGCATAACAAAGTACTAATTGCTGCTCCATTTAGAAATAATCATGGGCTCTGGTCTGATGAGGAACTCTCGCTTTATGAATATGATAAATTTCTTCCTGTAAAAATCCTTAAAGAAGAATTTGAAAATGATTGGAAAGAGTTTGTTATGAATTTTAAGCTATAATCGATTTATTAGTTTTTATATAAAGCTACAAATCACAAATTCTTTTTTAATAAAGGCTTAATAATTTACCGATAAAAAAATTGCTCTCATTCATTTACTGAATTATATTCTTCGCATAATATATTCGAATGAATAATAAGTTTTCATTCACACAAAAATTTCAACTATGAAAAAAACACTTCGTGCAGTTCGGGTATTTGCATTCTTATTTTCCTTTCAGTTTTTATTTCAGGAAATAACATTTGCTCAAATGCCGAATCCTGCATTGGTTGGTTACTGGCATAACTGGAACGATGCAGGTGCATCATACATTCAATTGAATGCTGTTGACACAAGATACAATGTGATTGAAGTTTCATTTGCAATACCAATTGCAGGAACTGATTACAATATGCAGTTTACTCCCGACCAGGTTTCGCAGGCAACTTTAATTTCTCAGATACAAACCTTGCAAAGTCAGGGAAAGAAAATTCTGATAAGTATGGGCGGAGCAACTTCACCAATTTCATTGGATAATTTAATCGAGAAAAATATTTTTATCAGTTCAATGCTCAGCATTATTAATACTTATGGCTTCGATGGTATCGATATTGACTTTGAAGGAGGTTCTATCACAACAACAGGAGGAACCATATCAAATCCAACAGATGCAAAAATTCTGAATCTCATAGATGCAATAAAACAAATCATGCAGAGCTACCACACTTCGCACAACAAAAAATTATTGCTGACCATGGCTCCTGAAACTGCATTTGTGCAAGGCGGTCAATCATCGTACGGAAGTATATGGGGTGCTTACCTTCCGGTAATAAATGCACTGCGCGATTCATTGGATATTTTACAAGTGCAGTTATACAACAGCGGTTCAATGTATGGGATTGATGGGAACATTTACACACAAGGCACAGCAGATTTTATTATTGCAATGACCGATGCAGCAATTCATGGATTCAATACTGCAGGCGGATTTTTTAATGGTTTACCTGCGAGTAAAGTTGCCATTGGTTTGCCTGCATGTTCAGCTGCAGCAGGAGGCGGATATACAGATACTGCCATTGTAAAAGATGCAATTGATTATTTGCGCGGCACCGGACCAAGACCCGGCAATTACACACTTTCATTGGCAGGTGGGTATCCAACTCTTCGTGGAATGATGACCTGGTCAGTGAATTGGGATGCAGTGAGTACATGCAACGGCGCATATTCTTATGCAACAAATTACCAGCGAATTTTTTCGGCTCCTGTTGTTTGCAGTCCTTGCCCGAAGCCAACCAATTTGATTACCACAAATATCACTGCATCAACTGCAACTTTAACATGGTCAATCAACTCATGTGCAGTTGCCTACCAAATCATTTTCAGAAAAACAGGAACAATTACATGGACTTCAAAAAACATTAACACCAACACCGGATTAAAAACTATTACTGCATTGCTTTCTTCAACTGCTTATCAATGGAAAGTAAGAAGCAAGTGCAGTTTAAGTCCAGTTGTGTGGAGTGCTTGGAGTGTATTAAAAACTTTTACAACTCCAGCCATGAAAACAGAATCGTTCACAACAATCTCTTCTGTAAAAATTTATCCGAATCCGGTTGCTCAAATTCTTTTTGTTGAACTTTCTGCTGATGAAGAAATAAAAATGATAGAAGTATTTAACGCAGTGGGAGAAAAAGTGAATTCAGTTTCATATCCATTCATTGAATCATACGCTTCAGTAAATGTGAATGAACTCAGTTCAGGATTTTATTTTATTTCTGTTTACACAACCACAGGAAATATTTACAGAAAGAAATTTGTTAAAGAATGATTTCCAGAAAAAGCAAATTATAATTTACTAGAAGAAATAATCGCGTAAGTTCTCAATTCCATATTTGCATAATTATGCAAATATGGAATTGAGAACAAAATCTCCCACTGATAACTATTCACAACCCCGCACTTATTTCGCGCCAATTGAGTATTTGGGTATTGTCATTGTCATCAGATTTTTGCGCACCGTCATAAATCAACAAACCGCCTTCGGTGTGTGTTAGTCGTTGCCACCAGTTTATTCCTTTCAGAAAATGACGATCATACTTTGCTGATGATTTTATTTCAACCGGAATTAATTGTTCGTTTTTTTCCAATAGTAAATCCACTTCGTTGCCATTGCTGTCTCTGAAATAAAATAAGGAAGCACTGTTGCCTGAGTTGTAGCGATTCTTTTTTATTTCACTCACTACATAGTTTTCAAACAAAGCTCCGCGCTTGTGGTGATGCGTGATTGAACTTTCACTTTTTATTCCAAGCAGGTAGCAGAGCAATCCGGTATCATGGAAATAAAGTTTCGGAGTTTTTATTACCCGCTTGCTGTAATTTTTAAAATAGGGCTGCAGTAAAAAAATAATGTAACTCCCTTCCATCACACTTAACCATGCTTGTGCCGTTTTATTATCAATGCCGGTTTCAACGGCGAGGTTTTGAATGTTCAGGATTTGTCCTGCCCGGTCGGCGCATAGTTTCAGAAATTTCTGAAAGGTGCGCAGATCGCCGATATTACGAAGCATGCGCACATCTCTTTCAATGTAAGTTTTAATGTAGTTGGGCATCCATCGCTGTGCTGTTGCATTTGAACTGAACAAGGCAGGATAACCACCTTTGAAAATTAATTCCTCCAATGAAAATTTCTTTTTGCGTGACGATGCAATTTCAGAATAACACAACGGCAACAACTCAATGTAACCAACCCGACCAGCAAGGGTTTGTGAGATGGCATGTTGCATTAAAAAATTATTGGAACCTGTAATTACAAACTGACCATACTTTTTATTCTTATCCAGTATTGCTTGCAGGTAATTAAATAACTGCGGAACACGATGCGCTTCATCCAATATGGCTCCATCCGGAAATTGCTGCAAAAATTTGCGCGTGTTTTCAGAAGCGAAGAGCGCGGTATCGGGGTCTTCGAGCGTGATGTATTTCTTTTTCGGGAAAAGTGCTTTTGCCAGTGTGGTTTTTCCGCTTTGCCGCGGGCCGGTGATACAAATGGCTTTGAATTCATTTGCCGTTGCCAGCACTTCGGGTTTAATGATTCTGTTAATGCTCATGAGAATTGAAAATCCAAATATACATAATTATGCATAAATGGAATTGAATTCCAGATTTACATAATTATGCAAAAATGGAATTTATCTCTGTATTCCAAAGTTGTGCTTCAGTTATGAAAGGAGATTTAATAAACTTTGTATATCAATTTGGCTTCTCCCGATAAAACCACAATTGCATAGGTTATTATTATCAAATGGTTAATTAGCGATTGCCTTCAACAACCTTCCCATACATAACACTGCTTTGTTTTCTGATTGATTCCTTTTGTATGAAATCAAATATTTTAAGTACAATATCTTCCGAAAGGTTTTTTTCAGCAGCTAAAAACTTTACCCTGTTTACAATTTCATTCCATCTTTCAGGTTGAAAAATAGCTATGTCATTCTCCTTTTTAAACACTCCGATTTTTTCTGAATAAGACATGCGCTCGCTTAAAGTTTCGAGCAGGTGTTCATCCAATTTATCAATAATGATTCGCAATTCTTCCAGCGACGAATAGGCAACTGATTCTTCAGCATTTCTTTTTCTTATGATCAATGCTTTTAATAAATCAGAAAACACCTGTGGAGTAATTTGTTGTTGTGCATCACTCAGTGCCTCATCAGGCGATGGGTGCACTTCAATCATTAATCCATCAAAATTCAGGTCAAGTGCTTTTTGTGCAAGGGGCAATAGCAATTCCCGTTTACCACCAATGTGACTTGGGTCGCACAACAAAGGCAGATCAGGGTAACGACGCTTCAGCTCCAATGGAATTTCCCACAACGGTTTATTTCGATACTTGCTTTTATCGTAAGTAGAAAACCCGCGATGTATGGCCGCCAACTGTGTAATTCCATTATTGTATATCCGTTCAATTCCACCAATCCATAAATCAATATCGGGGTTCACCGGATTTTTTACAATCACCGGAATATCTGTTCCACTCAATGAGTCGGCAATGCTTTGAACAGTAAACGGACTCACCATTGTGCGTGCGCCAATCCATAACACATCTACCCCATACTTCAGTGCCAGTTCAACATGCAATGGCGACGCCACTTCAACAGTTGATGGCAAACCGGTTTCATCTTTTGCAGCTTTAATCCATTTCAATCCTTCTTCTCCGGCTCCTTCAAAACTATTTGGCCGGGTGCGTGGCTTCCATACTCCGGCCCTGAATAAATGAATCGGAATTTTCTTTAATTCTCTTGCAGCAGCTAAAACCTGTTCGGCATTTTCGGCCGAACACGGGCCTGCCATCAGAAAAGGATATCCTGACTTTAATGACCAGTTTGAAAATAAATTGAACTCCATTCGCTGCAAACCTAACCGAATTAGCAAAACACATGAAATGAAAAAATCATTTCAGGAACAAAATTTTTTAATACAAAAAATCCACGACGCTGTTGTTTTCAATTGATGCTCAAATCCAACACAACTGATTATGCTCATAATTCAGCATGCCAACAATGCTTTTATATTTGCCGCAATCGCTTTCTTGCTACTAAATAAAATTTATGTTGTCGTTCGATCATACTGAAAATGCATTCGCTTATAAATCAGATAAAGAATTACGAAAGTCAAATTTTTTATTTAAGCTGATTAATAACAATATGCTGGTAAACATCGGAACCCGGCTAACACCACTTGCATTTAATTTACATCTGCCTATTAATTCAATTGTTAAGAGCACCATCTTCAATCATTTTTGCGGGGGAGAAAATTTAAATGAGAGTTTATCTGTAATAGAAAAGCTTGCCCGTTTTAATGTAGGAACCATACTGGATTATGGCGTGGAAGGAAAACAAAGCGACAAAGAA
>JAHEZG010000141.1 GCA_023251195.1 Chitinophagaceae bacterium
CCAATTTTATTCCGTGGCTGGGATATTTTAATAAAATTTATTCGGCTAATGTTTTTGTGATTTTAGATAATGTGGATTATCAAAGTGGGAATTCAAATTCAATTACGAACCGCACAAAAATTAAAACTGCACAAGGCGAATTATTTATTTCAGTGCCGGTAAAAAAAAATGCGGAGAGCAAACTGATAAAAGATATTGCGATTGACAATCAGCAGCCATGGCAAAAAAAAATGCTGAAGACCGTTCATCTCAATTATTCAAAAGCAAAATTCTTCACTGAATTTTTTCCGTTGATTGAAAATGTGTTGAATGCAAA
The DNA here is from genome assembly GCA_023251195.1 of Chitinophagaceae bacterium. Lineage (GTDB taxonomy): Bacteria > Bacteroidota > Bacteroidia > Chitinophagales > UBA10324 > UBA10324. The sequence continues at coordinate 317 of JAHEZG010000141.1, forward strand.
ACACGAATTGCTTTCTGCAATGAATGTTGAACTCATCAAATTGTTTTGCGAAAAACTAAGTATTACAACGCCAATTATTCTTTCATCGGAAATGAATTTATCTGCCGATGAAAAGAACAACCGCATTATTGAAATTTGTAAATCATTAGAAGCAACTATTTATCAGAGTGGCAATGGAGCGCGCAAGTACAACGACGAAAATTTATTTGCAGCTAATAATATTGAGCTCCGTTACACTTCATATTCTCCTGCCGAATATCCGCAGATGCACGGCGAGTTTATAAAAGGATTGAGTGTGATTGATGTGGTGATGAATTGTGGATGGGAACAAACTTCTTTACTTATTCGATCTTAATTTTCAGGGAGAGAAAATCGTTAAAACGATTTGTTTATCACCTCGAAACTAAATAGCCCACGGTTTAAACCGTGGGCGATGAATTCATTTTCATCTGTGAAATGGCTTCAGCCATTTATTACTGCTGAAATATTATTTAAAATAAATTGATGCAAAATTTTCGCGACCCTTAATCCCTCTCCTAAGGAGAGGGATTAAGGGTGAGGCTTCTATGCAGTCTTCTTTAATTCAACTGACCGCTGCAATTCCAATTCTATTTCAGGAATTGAATTTCGCAATTGCTCAAATGATTTGAGCACATAATAATCTCCTTGTATAATATCAGTTCTGAATGCATGATTCATCATCGTATTCACATTGAAAGCATGTTTCTTTGAACTGTTGCCAAGCGCGTGTGCGGTTTCTTCCTTCGACGAAATAATTCCTGCGCCATAAATTTTCAGTTCATTATTTTCTTCAATCATTCCGAATTCAATGGTGAACCAGTAGAGCCGCTGTAATCGCTGCATCGCTTCCGGAATTCCTTTGTAGCGACACGCAATTTCTCCCAATTGCTGAAAGAAAGAACAGTAATCAGGATGCGTGAGCAACGGTGCGTGACCAAATACATCGTGAAACATATCCGGCTCTTCAATGTAATCCAACTCTTCAAAATTGCGGAGCCAGCAGGTTGCCGTAAATTCTTTTTCGGAAAGCAACTGAAAAAATTCTTCAATCGGGCTGATGCAGGGAACCGTGTGCAATTTCCAACCAGTCATAGTTTTCAATCGCAGATTTACATTGCTGAAATCAGGAATGCGCAATGAACTGAATCCGATTTTTTTTACCGACTTTAAAAAATCTGATGAAGCATGATTTCGCAAAGTCATCATCTGCCGGTTGAATAATGTTTGCCACACTAATAAATTTTCTTGTGTGTAGTTTTCATAAACCTGTTGCGATGGTCGGCTTCGTTCCATAAAAAATTATTTTTTACAGCGACAAAACTCCACTTAGGATATTTGAAATGAATGAACTGTTGTGAACCCGCAAATAAAATTTGTCGCGTGAATCAGTCACAGAAAAAATTATTTGAATGAAACGGTCATCGAAATAAAAAAGCAAGAATAAAAAAATCCCGGAGGGACGAACATTTGGTAGAATAATAATTGAACAAATATTTTTTTAGCTCCGTAGGAGCGACCCTTCAAATTAGAAAAAAGGTCGCTCCTACGGAGCTTATGTTTTTATAGGATGTCAGTTTTTTACCAAAAGAAAACTCCTACGGAGTTACTATAATTCAGCAAGCGATTTTTTCGCTGCCAAAAATTCTTCCCAAATACTTTTTACAATTTCTGCGGCGGGTTTTATTTCATGCACTTGTGCGCTCACTTGACCGATTTCTAATTCACCTTCTTCCAGATCCCCTTCAAACATTCCGAGCTTTGCGCGCGCGCGACCGAGAATATTTTTTAACTCGTCAACGCTTGCACCTTTTTGTTCAGCTTCATTTATCTGATTGAAGAATTTATTTTTTATCAACCGAACAGGAACTACTTTTTTCATGGACAGCATGGTGCCGCCTTCAGGAGTTTCGGTAATTATTTTTTTAAAAGAATCGTGTGCGGATGATTCCACGCTTGCTGCGAATCGTGTTCCGATTTGAACTCCATCTGCACCGAGTGCAAATGCGGCGAGCATACTTTTTCCATTGGCAATTCCTCCTGCTGCAATCACCGGAATTTTTACGGCTTCCTTGACCAATGGAATTAAAACCATTGTCGTTGTTTCTTCTCTTCCGTTGTGTCCGCCTGCTTCGAATCCTTCTGCGACCACTGCATCTACTCCGGCAGTTTCAGATTTTTGTGCGAACAAGGCGCTGCTCACTACATGCACCACTGTTACACCTTTTTCTTTCAGAATGGAAGTCCATGTTTTGGGATTGCCTGCAGAGGTGAAAACAATTTTTACTTCCTCGTCAATAATTATCTGAATGTGTTTATCAATATCAGGATACAGCAATGGAACATTCACCCCGAAAGGTTTTGCAGTTGCGGCTTTGCATTTGCGAATGTGTTCGCGCAGAATATCAGGATACATACTTCCCGAACCGATGATGCCAAGCGCGCCTGCATTGCTTACTGCCGAAGCCAGTTCCCAACCCGAACACCAAATCATTCCTGCCTGATTGATGGGATATTCAATTCCAAAAAGTTTTGTGATTCTGTTTTGCACGAGCGAAATGTAGCTCAGATAAATTTTTTCTTCAACTCAAATCAATCTCAGTATTATCACCAATATTTAAACTCTGACTGTGCCCGCGAATCAACGCATCGCTTCCAATCACAGAACCATGCAAACTCACCGATTCTAATTGCGTGAAAGTGCCAATGATGCTTTCTCGGATAATTGAATTTTGAATGATGGCATTATCACCCACAGTTACATTCGGTCCGATGATGCTGTTTTGAATTTTGCAATTTTCTCCAATGAAAACAGGGTCAATAATTATTGTTTTTTCAAAACGCGGATTGCGCAGTGTGGCAAATCCTGCTTTGCGAAGCAGAGTAGCATTGGTTTCCAATAGCACTTCTTTTTTTCCGCAATCGAACCAGTTGTTGATTTTAAATGGCTGAAACGGAATACCAATATCAATCATCCGCATGATGGCATCGGTTAATTGAAATTCATTCTTGGTTCGGATATTATTTTCAATCAGGTAATTCAGCGCTTCGAACAGCGCAGTTGTTTGTTTTATTTTATACAAACCAACGAGCGCCAGATTGCTGCGTGGTATCTGCGGTTTTTCTTCCACGCGTACAATTAAATCATCGTCGCTTATTTCTGCCACACCAAAACTTCGGGGGTCATCCACTTTTTTTACGCCGAGCAATGAAAATTCGGAAGCAATAATTGTTTTCATATCGGCATCGAACACAGAATCGCCAAGCACAATAATTATTTCCTCCTTCTTACTCACCACTTCTTTTGTGAGCCAAATGGCGTGACCAATTCCTTCACGCGTTTCCTGCTCTACAAACGAAACTTTCAAGTTCGGATATTTCTTTTCGACATAATCGCGAATTTTTTCTCCGAGATAACCAATCACAAAAATGTATTCTGTTACACCTGCCGCAATCAGTTCATCCATTATAAAACTGAGTATCGGTTTCCCGGCAACCGGAATCAAAGCTTTCGGTTGCGTGTATGTGTGAGGGCGAAGTTTTGTGCCTGCACCGGCAACAGGAATAATGGCTTGCATAATTTATTTCAGTTCAGAATTTATTGACCGCAAATTTCAAAATACTTTTTCTGATTACGAATGAAATTAAAATAATTATCAATTATTTATTCTTTTATAATTCGTGTTTCATTTTTATCCGATACATTTTTTCTATAAAATAAATATTCAAACCGAAACACTTCTATCTTTTGCTTTCTTTGCACCCCATGAATTTCGACCGCACCATTGAACCGCCACTAAAGGCAATTGAAAAAATTGATTTACTGCCTGTAAATAAAATTTCGTTTGCAAATGGATTATCAGCACACATTATAAACGCAGGTGAGCAGGATGTAATAAAACTGGAACTGGTTTTTAAAGCCGGCCGAATGCACGAAAATGCAAAAGGTGTTGCAGGTGCGGTGAGTCAGTTACTGCGCGATGGAACTAGTAAACACAGTTCAAAGGAAATATCAGAAACTTTTGATTTTTATGGCGCCTCAATAAGTACGCAGGCTTTTATTGATACTTCTTCGGTTTCGCTTTACACGCTTAACAAACATTTATCAAAATTACTTCCATTGTTGAAAGAAGTTTTAACCGATGCCGTTTTTCCGCAGCGCGAACTGGATACATATATTCAGAACAACAAACAAAAACTGTTAGTGAATTTAGAGAAGGTGGAGTTTCTCTCACAACGAAAATTCACCTCTTCATTGTTCGGCGGAAATCACCCCATTGGGTACACCACCAACGAAACTGATTTGGATTTGCTGAATACCGATTTGTTAAAACAGTTTTATACTGCGCGCTTTCAGCCACAATATTGTACTGCAATAATTTCAGGCAGGGTGACCGATGAAACCGTAAAGCTGATTGAAGAATATTTTGGAAAGGATAATATCTCCGATAAAAAAATCGCCACGCTATCTGCCGAAATTTCTCCGTTGGAGGGAAATGAATTTTATGAATTTAAAACTGATGCAGTACAATCGGCCATAAGAATCGGAAAAAGATTTATCAATCGCCGCCATACTGATTATCATAAAGTGAAGGTGATGAACATGATTTTCGGTGGTTACTTTGGTTCACGATTGATGAGCAACCTGCGTGAAGACAAAGGATATTGTTACGGGGTTTATTCATCCATTGCTTCATTTGTGAATGATGCTTACTTGTGCATTGCCGCCGAAGTAAATGCTGACTCAACAGCCGATGCTGTAACACAAATAAAAAATGAATTGAATTTAATGTGCACTGAAAAAGTTTCAACTGAAGAATTAAAATTGGTGAAGAATTACATTATGGGAACCATTCTTTCTGATACCGACGGCCCGTTTAATGTTTCTGAAATTATAAAACATTTGGTGGTGTATGATCTGGAACTGAATGAATTTCAAAAAGGAATTACCGAAATGATGAGCACCAGTTCAGACGATATTCTGCAACTCGCCAATAAATATTTTGTTCCTTCAACAATGAACGATGTAATAGTTGGGAAGAAATAAAAATAATTTCTATTCAATTCCATCCTATTCTCCGTGAACCTCTCTGTATACTCTGTGTCTCCGTGCGAAATTGCGCAAGAAAATAATTTGGACAAAGCCGTAAGATTTTATAAGAAAACAAAAACAAGTTCGTTGCTGTATATCCTATTTTTACAAAACAACGGGTAATGAAATTGCTTAAAAAAATATTCGTCACACTTTTTTTTCTGAGTTGCATTTCGGTTTTTGCAAAAGCGCAAACACTGCAAGCACCCTATTTACAATGCGTGAATGTTTTATCGAATGGCGATATTTTACTCACATGGTCAATTCCTCCAGTTGATCCATGCGGGGCATTTACAGGATATGTTATTTGGGGAAGTCAAAATATAAATGGGCCATACTCAATAATCACTACTGTTATTTCTCAAGTACAAACTACTTACACCGCCACTGGATTAACCGGCACCTGGTATTTTTATATGGAAAGTTCGTATGCCTGTGCAGGTTACACATCACTCAGCAGTGATACACTTGATACTGATCTTCCGCTGCCGCCTGTTATTGATTTTGTTTCGGTGCTGCCTACAAAAGATATTTTAATTCAGTTTCAACCGAGTGTTTCGCCTGAAGCTTATGCCTACATTATTTATACTGTAATCGGCGGATCAAATTTTCCGATGGATACTATTTACAATGGAAATGCAACTCAATATATTGACAGCATTAACGATGCTTCATCAGGAGCTTTAACTTACACCATTGCCACAATGGACAGTTGCGGCAACACCGGATTAATAAGTGTAATTCCGCATAACACCATATTTGCTTATTGTGAAATAACCAATTGCAGCACCACCGGAAAACTCATCTGGAATAAATATAAAAACTGGATAGGCGGAGTAAATCATTACGAAGTGTTTGTATCAATCGGCAATCAACCGAATGTATTGTTGCTTACTACCAATGATACCGCAACTTCTTTTACTTACGGTGCCGACAGCATGTGTTTTACGATTGTGGCCTATGCATCAAACGGAATTTTTACTTCGTTCTCAAATATTTATTGCCTTCCACCAAATCCAAGCAGCCCGGTTCAGGATTTTTATATTCGAAATGTAACAGTAGCAGGACCAAATGTTATTACAGTTTATTTCAGCATGAATAAAAATTCTGATGTAAGAACTCTGAAAATTGAACGCGGAACCGATGGAATTACTTTCAACGCAATAGCTGTTTTAACTATTCCAACTGATTTAACTATCATAAATAGTTATTCCGACAGCACACCACTCACTAATGAGCTCAGTTATTATTACCGGTTCGAAGCACTTGATAGCTGTGGTGTAAAATCAAATTCCTCTATTGGAAAAAGTATTTGGTTGGATGGCGGCGCTTTCAGCAATCTGGTTAATCATTTAGAATGGGAATTCTTTTTACTTGATTATGGCGATGTAACTGCTTATACGCTTTTCAGAAAAATACTTACTACTTATGATTCTGTTACAATGGTTGCAGCTTCCAATACTGAATATCAGGAATCGGTGGCACAATATGTTGATCAGAATGGAACACTTTGTTATGTGGTTGTAGCAACGGACACATTAAATTTTCCAAACGGAATTATTGATACTGTACGCAGTACTTCCAACGAATTATGCATTGATCAGTTGGTAAAAATTTTAGTGCCAAATGCATTTGCCCCCAATGGAAAGAACAATATTTTTAAACCGGTACTTCGATTTGCTGATAACAAATCATACTTATTTGAAGTGTATAACCGATGGGGCGGAATGTTATTTTCTACCAAAGATGCCACACAGGGTTGGGATGGTTTTTATCAGGGACGAATAGTTGAGCAAGGCGTATATGCCTACTTAGTTCAGGTAGTAGACAATCAAGGACACACGGCAGAGCGAAAAGGAACAGTGATGTTGTTGAGGTGATTATCAATGCATAACCACAATTTTTTTCACAACCTGTTTATCATTTCTTTTTATTGCGATATAATAAACACCGCTAGCATATTCACTCACATTAATTTTAGCTGAGAAATTTTTTACAGCTATGGTTTGCAATAATTTCCCTTCAGAATTTAAAAGGGAAACCACAGAATTAGCGTTGCTGTTTTTCAAAATCACATTCAGATAATCATTTGCCGGATTTGGGAACACATTATAAATCTGAGTTGAAATTTCAGAAACAAAAGTGGTATCAATTGTTGTGTCTTGCGGAGCAACATATAACATTGAATCAACATCATAACTCAAAAGCGAACGCGCATAAGTGCCGGCTAATAATTTATGATTCACGCTGTCGTAATCAATATCGAGCACAGTATAAACAGGCATCCCTAATCCCAATCGCTCCCAATGGTTTCCTGAATTCATTGTGGCATACACACCACCATCAGTTGAAACAAATAAAACACTATCGGCATGATGCGGGAGAATAAAAATATCGTTTACAGCAATCTGTGGTAGGTCGCCGGAAATATCAATCCATGATGTTCCATTATTATCTGACCGGTGAACATGTGCAATGTTATCGTTCTCTTTATAACCTGAGTGAGTTACATAAACCCGTGAGGCAATAGTAGGGGAGGCATGCACGCTGGTAACAAACCTGTCAGGTAAATTTCCGGTTACATTATTCCATCCTGCACCTTGGTTAATCGAGCGCCAAACATTCCCGTCAGTTGTGCCGGCATATAAATAATTTCCATTCAACCACGATTCATCCAGCGCAGAAACATCATGAAACTGTGCGCCAAAAATATTTCCATCAGTTAAATCATTGCTGATTGGTGTGGCAAAGGAAGCACCTGTATTGTAGGTATAAATTTTATCAGTAGCTAAATAAAGCAAGGAGTGATCATGCACACTCATCAAGTAAGGCATGTCCCAATCCCGCCGATCATTCGGATCGGGAAGCGAACCCACATCATTCCAGTTATTTCCACCATCCAATGTTTCAGCAATTCCACCGTTTTGTGTTTCAATATAAAAAATATCCGGATCATCCGGATTGTATCTTGGTTGAAATCCATCTCCCCCATAAATTCTTATCCAATTATTAATTGATGTCAGGCTTCCTTCAGTAGTCCCGTTATCCTGTACACCTCCTGCATAATCACCTGTCCAAGGATCAACTGTAATTCTGTAAAACTGATTTGATGGAATCAGCTCTGCATCATTCCAGGTAGAACTTGTAAATGCTTTTGAAAAAATTCCACCATCAGTACAGGCAAAAACTTTTGTGCTGCTGAATACCACATCGTGATGATCGCCATGCACCTGGTAAGTCCACCAGGCCGGAGCACCCATGTTCCAGTCAGTGCCACCGTTGGTCGATTTCCACAAATCAACTCCACACAACCAAAGTTCATTGTTGTTGGTCGGGTTTACAAAAATTCCACCGCTGTACCAACCTTGTCCGTTGAATGGATTGTTCAAACCATTGGCTGCAAGTGTTGTCCAGTTGCTTCCTCCATTTGTTGTTTTATAAATGTTCAACAACTCAGCAGTGGTATCAGAATAAGTACAGAAAATAATTTGCGGATTCAAAGCGCTCATGCTCATGCTGATTCTGCATTGATCTCCGGTTGGCAATCCATTCGTCAGAATATTCCAGTTCGCACCTCCGTCAGTTGTTTTATAAATGTGTGCATCTATTCCGTGCCAAATACTTTCATGATTATTGCGAATGCGATTCCAGGTAGCAGCATACAATGTGTTTGGATTATTGTAATCCATTTCCAGATCTATAACTCCGGTTGAATCGTTCACAAACAAAACCTGATTCCAATTCAAGCCACCATCAGTTGTCTTATACAAGCCACGAAAATTATTCCGTTCAAAAGGTAATCCCATCGTGCCCGCATAAATTTCCTGCGTGTTAGTTGGATTAATTTTTATTTCAGAAATAATTCGTTGCTCGGTTAATCCGATATGAGTCCATGTTGTTCCTCCGTTTGTTGATTTGTAAACCCCATCGCCAAT
>JAHEZG010000440.1 GCA_023251195.1 Chitinophagaceae bacterium
AGGAGAATAATGTATTAACCCAATTTGCGATTGGCGATTTAAAAAGTGCAGCATCAGCAAATACAAGGGGGTGGGGAGGTTTAAGTGCTGCTTACAACAGCATCAAAAATTACAACAACGATAATCCGGCAGCGCTTGGGTATTTAAAATTTTCTACTTTTCAATTTGCAGCAACTGGCAGTTTATTATTTGTAAAAACAAATAACGCAACTGGTAAATTTGGATATGCCGCACCTGATTATTTATCATTGGCTGTTCCAATTGTAAAAAATAAGGCAGGATTGGCAATGGGCCTGCAAACGCTAAGCAGAGTAAATTATGACATCAGGCAGGTTAATGACTCAGTGGAATACATTGGTCATTCATTTAACAGTTATACAGGTAATGGAGGAGTTTACAAAGTTTTTTTAGCAACAGGAGTCAAATGCAAAGATTTTTCATTCGGTTTAAAGGCTAATTATTTATTCGGCACTTTAAAATATGTGAACATGCTTTTTTTAACCGACTCAGCAGTAAACGCCTACTATTCACGAAGTCAGGAAAGAAAATCAATAGGATCCATTTTAATTGATGGAGGCATTCAATATCAACACGAATTCAAAAACAAAAAGCGGTTAGGTTTTGGTGTGAGTGGAAATCTCCAATCGAATCTTTCCACTCATCATGATTTGATGTTTGAGCGATTGTACTATTATAACAGGTCGCTTGTTGCAAATGATACAGTCTTTAATCAATCGGCGGTTAAAGGAACAGTGATTCTGCCCATGCAAATTGCAGGTGGATTTTTATATTCAAAAATGAAAGAAATTCAAAATGAAAAATGGGCATTGTGGTCGGTTGGAGCCCAATTAAATTATGGTTACTGGTCGAATTATAAATCATTTGGCGAAGCAGATTCAACTGTTAATAGAATAAAGATTTCAGTTGGTGCTGAATTGAATCCGGGAAAAGGATTTTATGATTCATATTTTAAAAATGTCAGCTATCGAATTGGTTTTTATACAGGAACAAATTATATCACCTTAAACGGAAATACTGTTTCAGAAACCGGTGTTACTGCCGGCTTATGCTTTCCGGTTCGCAGAAGCGCGACCGAATTAAACATTTCGTTTGATGCAGGTAAAGATGGCAGCATTAAGAAAAATAATTTTCAGCAGTATTATCTGCGTGGAACATTTGCCATCACACTCAGCGATTTTTGGTTTGTAAAGCGCAAGTATGAATAGTTAATGAAAAAAAAAGCAATCGTTTTTTTTACTTCAATTGTTATTTTCTGTTCGTGTGAAAATGATATGACAGAAATAAAAAAAATTGCATCGCCGGATGAAGCAAACATCGAAATCGGTAAAAAGATTGAATTACTTTATAGCAATGAAGGTAAGGTAAGGGCACGATTAATTGCACCTGAACTATTAAGGCATAGAACAAAAGTTCCGTTTACGGAAATGCCGAAGGGATTAAAAATGTATTTTTATAACGATACCATGGTGAGCGAAAGTAAACTCACCGCCAAGTATGGCATCACTTATGAAAAATCAAATGAAATGATTGTGCGTGATAGTGTTGTGGTCATAAACCTGAAAGGGGAAAAACTGGAAACCGAAGAATTGATATGGAACGATCAAACGCAGAAAATAACAAGCAATAAGTTTGTTAAAATTCAAACCCGTGATGAAATTATTTATGGCGATGGCCTGGAAGCAAACAGCGATCTGACCAATTACAAAATAAAAAAAATCAGAGGAACCATTCGGTTAAAAAATAATCCTCTTAAAGGTGAATAAATTGGAATTCATTTTTTCATAAAATACCAATTCAAAACTGCTGAATTAATTTTGCGTTATGATTGCCCGACTGCTCGACTCCCGTATTATTGATTTGCTGCTTGTATTACTGGCACTTCGATTTATTTTTCCGCAATTTTTTAATTTCAAATCACTTAAATCAGAAAAAAAAGCGGATAGAATTATTATTGTGAAAAAGGAAAAAGAAATTGAAAAAAGAAATCAATCTGATAAAGCAGGTGAATATGTAGATTATGAAGAAGTGAAATAAAATCATTTTTTATTAGCTGATTCACTTAGAAAAATTTCTGTTATAAAGGCATATTTTACTTTTAATTGAAACCGAAAGGCATCAGGCAGAAATTTATTTTCTTCTTCACTTTCTTTTTTTACTTGTGCGAATATCTTTGCGCCACCAAAAAAAGGGTAATCGCTCTCAAAGTGTTGAAATTCAAACTTTTCATAACAATATTTTTACTTTCTGTTTTCTCAGTTTCACTGGTTTCTGCCGCTCATGGCGAAGAAGAGACGAATTCAACCGCTCCAACCGAACATAACGAATCGAAAAAGGAAGACGGTAAGTTCAACGCTAAAAAAGTTATTCTCGAACATATAAGCGATTCGCACGAATGGCATTTTTTC
>JAHEZG010000142.1 GCA_023251195.1 Chitinophagaceae bacterium
AATACCGATTGTTTTAATCAATGGTACATTGGGGAACACCGGCATCTTTGGAATTTCGGCTCTTTTCAAGACCACAAAATCAGATACAAAACCGGCGAGTGAAATAGTATAACTCGATTTCTTATCTAAAAACATTAGGTAATACTTCTCTTTCAAACTACTTAAATTATAGAGCTTTGCAAATTCAGATTCTAAATCAGGAAACTCTTTAAACTCAGCATTGTATTCATTATAGGAACTGATTAATTCTTTCCGTTCCTGGTTAATGTTTTGTTTTGAGTTTAATATGTTTTGAATGATGTTGGTTTTAACTTCAGCAATCTGTTTATCAAGATTTATTATCTGCGGATTGGCTGGTTTTAATTTTAATAATTTTTCTCTTTTATCTGCCTGAAGCTTATCAAGCGCTTCAACATATTGCTGCAATCCCATGTATTTCGGGTCAACAATACCGAGCGAAAGTTTTGATGAGTCTTTATAAAGTGTAAAATAATCCAGGTAATAATTCAGGTTTTTTTCATCTGCATTCAATTCAGATTCACTAACACTTATTGCTTTTAAAGCAGCCAGTATTTCCTGCTGTTTTGATTCGGTGCTGATTAACGAATGTTCAATTTTAAAAGCTTTTATCTGGTTTTCGTAGGCTTGTAATTCTGTGTTTAATAAATCAATTTGTGTATTAATGAAATCAATAATCAAAGATGAACTTTCTGTCTTTTTTTCTTTATTGTATTTGATGAATTCGTCGTTCAGCGAATTAATAATATCAACCGCTTTTTGAGGAACAGGATCTTGAAGGCTGAATTGAATAGTAGGTGGAAATTGTTCGATTCTGATTTTGGCTCTGATATCCTTGGTTAAAAGATCGCGGCTGTTCAATACAAAATAATACTTACTGTCTAAATAAATTCCTGAAGTTCTTTTAAAATCCGGTGCAGTTAATTTAGCAATAAAGCTAACATGCGGGGTTGTGGTTTTTTGATTGAACTTACCTTTAAAGCTGTATTTGTTTTTTAATATTCTGTATTGAATTTCGAAATCGTATGCCGATTGAAATGTAAAATAGATTGGAATATCGTAGGCAGATGGGTCTATTTTCTGAGGTACAATTTCAAATGGAGAAGTTTTATATCGTTCTTCAATTAAAACCTGACCGATATTAAAGTAACTGATTGAAAGTGGCAGCAAATCAATTACCCGATCCAAAATTACATTCGACTTCATGATCTGAATGTTCTTTTGAAGTTCATTCTGATCCATTTGATCGGCCGAATTCAACCCACTGCTTATTCCCAATGAACTTGATGTATTTACCTGCTTAATCATTATCTGCGCGGTAACTTCATACAAAGGGGTAGTATATCGCAGGTATAAAATAGAAGTGGAAACAGTTAACAGGACAATTAAAACACACCAGATTAAACTCTTTCGGGTAATAATCATTAATAAACCCGGGTTAAAATCCTCGCCGAGGATTTTTTGCATTGGGCTTAATATGATTTTTTTTTCGAGCATTATTTCTTTAGTGCTAAAACGGTTGAATAAATTAAAATAGAAGTGGTAATTAAAGATATGAATGGAAGTATCTGTTGATTTATATCATTAAAAGTCAGAGCAGGTTCAACATAAATAACATCGTTGGCTGCAATTTGTAAGTTGGCTTTTTTCATTCCTTCAATGGTTGAAAGATCAATTAAAAAAACCTGCGGATTTCTGAAATCACCTCTGATCAGTTTTATTCGGTAAGCCTTACTGCCCGAAACACCTCCTGCTAATGCCAGCACTTCAATAAGTGACATGCCTTCGTTATCAAGATTAATTACCCGGCCATTGCTTCGACCGGCAAAAACCACACAGCGCCGGTTTGATACTTTAATTTTAATATACGGATTTACAAAGTAGTAGGAATATCGTTCGCTTAATAGGTTTTCGGCTCCTGTAATTGAATAACCTGCCAGGTAAATAGAATCAAGCATTGGCAGTATGGCAAATCCTTCGTTGTGTATCGTATAGGTAACCGGGCTGTAGTAACCACCCTGCCCGAGTACATCAACCAATTGATAACCATTGTTTGATAAAATTTGAACCTCCATAATATCCTTTGATTTCAACACATATTCTTTGTTTCCCGATAAAGTATCTGAGGGAGTATATTGGTAAAATTTATCGGTCTTAAACATGATATCAGGGTAAAATATTTTGCATGAGCTAATACTCCCCATTCCAATTAATATAAGTACGGCAAACAGGTTTTGGCAAAATCGTTTCAAGCTATAGTTGATTTGATAATCGCAAATGTAAGATTTTACGCTGATTTTGAGTTTTCTTTCAGCAGTTTGTTATAGAGGTCGGCGGTGTCTTTTATTAATCTTGAATAACTGAACTTTTGCGATACGAAATCATGGCCGTGTTGTCCCATTTTAAACCTTCGATCATCATCTTCAATTAACATAAAAAGGTTCCGCGCAAAATTGGTTACACTTTTTTTTGATGAGATCAATGCTGTTTCTTCAGGTATCACCACATCGGTAATTCCGCCAACGCGGGTGGTAACTATTGGTTTGTTTGCTGCCTGTGCTTCAATCAGGCTCACCGGTGTGCCTTCGTTAAATGAGCAAAGCGCAATAATATCTGATCCGGCTATTACAACATCAATGTCTTTTCGCCATGAAGTAAAAGTTATTTGGGCTTTGCGTTTTTCGTTTGGAAAATTTACATAGTCGAGACCAACAGAGGCAATGTAATTTTCAATGGCGGTTCTTTCTTCACCATCACCAACAATAAATGCACGAACTTTTTTGTTTGTGTTTTCAAAAACAATTTTTAACGCATCAACAAATAACCTATGATTTTTTATTGGCACTAACCGGCCAATTATTGATACAACAATTTCATCATCATCAACCAGGTAGTGTTTTCTAAACTGACTGCGTTTTTCTATCTGATTTTCCTGAAACGGATCGAGGTTAAATCCAAGTGGAATAACTTCAATTTTATTTAAGGGAGAAACTTTATAAATTAATCCGAGTTCCTTTTTCTGACGCTCGCTTATGGCTATTATCCGTGTGGTTTTTGATGCCAGGTACCTCTCAATTTCTAAAAACATTCTGGTCTTGAATTTTCCAAAATAAGAATGAAAAACATGGCCATGAAAAGTATGGAGAATTACAGGCACCTTGCAGTTTATGGCAGCAAGTCTTCCCAGTGTTCCGGCTTTTGCGGCGTGTGTATGAACAATATCAGGTTTAAACTCTTTGATAATTTTTTTTATGGTGCGATAGGCTTTTCGGTCTTGCAAAAGGTTGATGTCGCGATACATTTCCGGAATGTAAATGGGTTCCAATCCGTGTTCGCGTACAATGAATTCAGAGCTTTCTTCTGATTCATCAATCATTCCGGCTACCAGATGTGTATCAAATTCGGGTTTTAAATATCGGGTGAGTACAGCCACAATATTTGTAGGTCCGCCGAGGTTTAACCGATTAATAATGTGTAAGACTTTGGCCATTTACTTTGGGTGCAAAGTATAACTTTTCATTGTTTTTTATTTTGACTTTTACAGTATTGTAACAATCAACTTTGTTTCGGCATTGATTTTCAATTCAATTTTTTTTGTAAAAAAAATTATATGCAATTCAACTAATTTTTTTTTCAATGAGTTAAACCAGGTCGAATTTCATCTTACAGATAAAAGTGAATCAAATGAGTTCCAATCAGATTTGCTTTTATAAAAAACGAATGAGCAGCATTTTTAAGTCATAAGGCTGAATGAATATTCAGAGTAGAATATTTTTTTTACAACGAATGAAAATTCAAGAAGTAATTTTGAATTCATGTATACACTGAAAGAGATTTATTGGAAACCCCTTTTGGGCACCACCGATATACTTTTAACACCACTGTATTTAATTGTTTTTTTTATGGCTTTTCTGTTTATCAGAAACCTGCTTTATCCAAATGATAAATTAATGCGTAAGTATTTTATGCAGGGATTAGCCTTAAAATTTCTGGGAGCAATATGTGTTGGGTTTGTCTATTTCTTTTATTATGGTGGTGGTGATACCAATGAATTTTATAACAACGCCAATGTTATGTACAGTGCGTTTGGCGATAATGCTAGTGACTTTTTAATTTTATTGTTCAGCGGTAATGATTACAACTTGCCCACTTCGGTTGAATACATGCCATGGATGTATTTCAGAACCGATGACAGTTCGTACATGATTGGAAAAATTGCAGGCGTTTTTTCGTTGTTCACTTTTGATACCTATTTGCCTATTGCCTTGTGTTTTGCAGTGGTTTCTTTCACTGGAGTTTGGGCCATGTTTACCACCTTTGTTGATGCCTTTCCGAAATTAAAAAGCCAGTTTGCCATTGCCACATTATTTATTCCATCCGTATTTTTTTGGGGTTCAGGCGTTTTAAAAGATTCCATTACGCTTGCATGTGTTGGGTGGATTACCTGGGGGTCATATAATCTTTTTATTAAGCGCAAGAAAATGTTCGGGTCAATTTTATTAATTGCACTTGGCTCTTATTTCTGTTTAATTATTAAACCATATATAATTTTAAGTTTTGCGCCTTCGCTTGTATTCTGGGTTTTTCTGAATTACCGAGATCGGGTAAAGTTGCAATTTTTAAGGGTGATGATGGGGCCAATGGTAATTGTAGTTTCATCCATAGCTGGTTATTTTGTAATCAGTAAATTAGGTTCGGAATACCAGGCTTATTCACTTACCAATGCATTGAATACAGCAAATAATTTTCAAAGCTGGCATGGCTACCTTGCACAAACCGCCAATGCATCCGGTTATTCTTTAGGTGTGTCTGATGGATCAGTTTCAAGTATTTTAAAAAGTGTACCTGCAGCAATTAATGTAACTTTGTTCAGACCCTATCCATGGGAAACAAGAAACCCGGTTATGCTTTTATCTGCGCTCGAGAGTTTTGCGTTATTGCTTTTTACCATTCGGATATTTTACCGAACCGGAATCGGAAGAACTTTTAAAGCAATTGGAGGAAATGCAACCGTTTTCTTTTGCATTTTTTTCGCCATGTTTTTTGGATTTTGCGTAGGGTTCACCGCATATAATTTTGGTGCATTGGTGCGATATAAAATTCCTTGTATTCCGTTTTTTGTGGCTGGATTGTTTATTCTGAATTTTATAACCGAACAGGAAAATATTAAACGACTGGCTGAAAAAAAACGCTTTTAGTTGTTGAATTAATCCAATTGGCTAACCACCTGCACCACCGATGATGAATTGCTCATGGTATAAAAATGGAGTACAGGCACTTGAGCTTGAATTAGTTCTTTGCATTGTTGAATGCTCCAATTAATTCCAACCTGTCTAAAATCATCATCTGTTTTGCATAAGTCAAATTGCTGTAGCAGTTCGGCTGGAAAATCAATAAAAAATATTTTTGGCAGGTTGGTAATTTGTTTTTTGTTAGTGAGGGGTTTTAATCCCGGAATAATTGGAACAGTAATGCCGGCTGCTCGACAGGCTGCCACAAATTCAAAATATTTTTTGTTATTAAAAAACATTTGAGTAACGATGTAATGTGCACCTGCATCTATTTTTTCTTTCAGGTTTTGAATATCGCTATTCATATCTTTTGCTTCATAATGTTTTTCAGGATAGCCTGCCACGCCAATGCAAAAATCAGTTGGCATTGCATTGTTTAATTCTTCTTCCAGGTAAATTCCCTTATTCATCCGAACGGTTTGCTTCACCAGATCAAGTGCATTTTTATGGCCATCGGCCTGCGGTGTAAAAACTTCTTCGCTCTTCATTTTATCACCTCGCAGCAAAAGCACATTATTAATTCCAAGAAAATCAAGCTCAATCAACAGATCTTCGGTTTCATCAATTGAAAAGCCGCCGCAAATCAAATGTGGTACTGCATCAACTCCATACTTCGTCATAATTGCAGTGGATAATCCTGCTGTGCCGGGGCGCTTGCGTACAATTTTTTTTTCAAAATTTCCATCTGCAGTTTTTCGGAAAATAAATTCGGAACGATGATAAGTGACATTGATAAACGGTGGCTTGAATTCCATTAATGGATCAAGTGTGTGATAGATAGTTTGAATGCCGGCACCCTTGAGTGGCGGCAAAATTTCAAATGAAAACAAAGTTTTTTTTGCGCGTGAAATGTGTTCGGTAACTTTCATAAAAAATTTTTATGATTAGGAATTCAGGTTTGCGAAAATAACATTTGACAAAAAGCGGTTAAATAAATTTAATAATTTATGAATTGAACTTTAAACATTCACCATTCACAATTGGCATCCTGAGCTTGTCGAAGGACACTATTCGCTTTTCACTAATTTAATTTATAGGGGGCCACCATTTGAAATTCAGGAATATGAACTTTGAATTTTACATTATCATATTGTCGTTGCATTAAATAAGTACCATGCATTTTTCCGATTTCAGTTTTCAATGCAGAACCTGAAACATATTGATGAGATGCACCTGGTTCAATAACCGGTTGCTGGCCAACCACCCCTTCGCCTTCCACATCGCGGCTTATTCCATTGGCATCAATAATGGTCCAGTGACGGCGCAAAAGTTTAACGGCATATTCACTTTCATTTGTTATAGTAATTCGATAGGCGAACATGAATTCGCCGGATGATGGTTGCGAATAATCGGGTTGATAAAAAACTTCAACACTGATGCGGACTCCTTCTGTAACTTTTGTTTGCATTATTTTTTATAATTGAATTTCCGAAAGTATGAAACGAGAACTATTGGCAAAATATTTTTTATTTCACAGTGATAAAATCCTGAACTTCCTGTGTTGCTTCTTCCAACGCCACATATAAATCATCATTAACAATGGTGCGGTCAAAATATTCTTCAAACTCCAATTCATAATGTGCCTTTTTTATCCGTTCCTCAATCTTTGATAATTCATCAGTTGCACGATTTCTTAATCGCTGATCCAGTATTTCGGTTGATGGGGGTTTTATAAAAAGTGAGAGCGCGCTTTCTCCGAAATTTTTCTTCAGTGTAATGGCTCCTTTCACATCCACATCAAAAACAACAATTAAATCTTCTTTCCATAACCTTTTTACTTCTTCCATTAATGTTCCATAAAAAGTCTGGTGGTATACTTCTTCGTATTCAACAAACTCTTTATTCATTACCCGCTGATTGAATTCTTCAACTGAAATAAAATAATAATCTATCCCGTCAATTTCTCCTGAGCGAGGCGCTCGGGTAGTTGCAGAAACCGAAAATGCCAGTTGCGGAAAGCGCGACAACAAATGTTTTACGATGGTTGTTTTTCCTGCACCCGATGGAGCTGTAACAATTATTACTTTAGGCAGCATGCGGGCGAAAATAGAAAATGTGAGAAAGATTAATAGTCAATCTCTTCATACGAAACACTTTTATCAGGAGTGGCGGTTTCAGATTTATTGGTTCCGTAAGACGGATGCGATGCCAATATAAAGTAGTAATCATCGGGCAATGCGTTGAATGAAACTTTTCCGCTGTCGTTTACTGTTTTGCTGAATTTTACATTTTGATTTTGTGTGCGATCAATATCGCTCAGAAATAAATAAACTGTTACACCACTTAACGGATGCAAAATATGGCTGGTGTTTTGGCGCAGCACTGTTATTTGTAATGATGCACTGTGAATGGGTGTAATGATTTCGTTTTTGTTATCGCCTTTGCAGGAAATGAAAAAGGTATAAATGAGAAATGATAAGGAATAAATAATGTTGCGATTCATATTGCGAAAATAAAACACAATGCTAATACCAATGTATTCAAATCCATTGTATGCCTGCTACTAAAATAATTTAAGTTCAATAATGAACCTGTCCATTAAATTCATATGTTGACTGAACAACAATTGAACAATCATCCCAAGGTATCACTATACAATAAGGATACAGAATATTTAATTTAAATGATATATTATTTCCAGAACTAACTTCATTGATTCTTATTACATTTTCTCCCTTGACAATTGAAATTGTGAAATATTGCTTATCAAAGCGCTTTGTTGAATCAGAATAAAGTACTCCTGAGAATAGTAAGCTATCATTAAAATAAATTTTATAATCACCATTTAAATATTCACGAAAATGAAGCTCCACTTTTTTATAAGTTAATGTTTTAACTGTAAGATGATTGCTGGGTAAATAACTTGTATCTATATCATAAATCAATTTGGAATTTGGACAAATTCGTTGAGCAACCAAATTCTGCTGACAAATTAATAAGACTATTAAAATGAAAGTCTGCTTCATATAGTTTTTCGACATCGTCATTATTATTTCCTTATCACAACTTCTCCAACACCAAATTCATATTCACTTTCTCGTCCACAATTTTCAAAACATCAAGAACTGCAATTCTTTCCTGCTGCATGGAGTCGCGCTCGCGTAGTGTAACAGTATTGTCCTGCAAAGTCTGGTGATCAACCGTGATACAATATGGAGTTCCGATGGCATCGTGACGGCGATAGCGTTTACCGATTGTGTCTTTTTCTTCGTAATGACAGAGGTGCGATGATTTCAGTTGATTGAAAATTTCCATTCCCTTTTCAGGCAATCCATCTTTATTCAGCAATGGAAGCACAGCAACTTTAACCGGCGCAAGAGCAGGTGGCAAACTCAAAACAGTGCGCTCGCTTCCGTCTTCTAATTTTTCTGTTTTCAATGATGAAGAAAAAACAGCTAAGAACATTCTGTCTAATCCAATACTTGTTTCAATCACATACGGAACATAACTCTCGTTCAGTTCTGGATCGAAGTACTGCAATTTTTTTCCACTGAATTTTTCGTGGCTGCTTAAATCGAAATCGCTGCGTGAGTGAATGCCTTCTAATTCTTTAAATCCAAATGGAAATTCAAATTCAATATCGCAAGCTGCTTTTGCATAGTGTGCTAATTTCAAATGATCGTGAAAGCGATATTTTTTTTCGGAGATGCCGAGTGCGCGGTGCCATTTTATCCGTTGCTCTTTCCAGTAATTGTACCACTGCACTTCGCTGCCGGGGCGAATGAAAAATTGCATTTCCATTTGTTCGAACTCGCGCATACGAAAAATAAATTGCCGCGCTACAATTTCATTACGAAATGCTTTTCCGGTTTGTGCAATGCCGAATGGAATTTTCATTCTGCCGGTTTTCTGCACATTTAAAAAATTCACAAAAATTCCCTGCGCAGTTTCAGGTCGCAGATAAATAGTGTTCGCTTCTTCGCTTACCGAACCAATTGAAGTGCTGAACATTAAATTGAACTGGCGCACATCGGTCCAGTTGCGGGTGCCGCTTACAGGGCAAACAATTTCCAGA
>JAHEZG010000143.1:0-2287 GCA_023251195.1 Chitinophagaceae bacterium
TGGCTGGTACAACCACACACTCAGCTTGCCTCCCGGTTTCACACTCGGTGATAAACAAGAAAATGAAAGTTCAGTATTGTGCGTGGCAATCAATACGCCACTGCTGTGCACGATATCGAACTTTTCAAAATCAACCGGTGGAAACTGTACATCGCCCTGAATAAATTGTGCAAGTGGATTTTCATTTCGTTCGAATGCGCGTATAATACTTAAACTAAAATCCATTGCAATATTCGGAGTGCCGTTATTGGCGAGAATAATATTCAGGTGACCATTTCCACAGCCTGCATCAAAAACAAATTTTCCTTTCAATGAATTTTCTGTTTCATCTGTTTCTTCGCAAAACCGCTTCAACATTCCTTGCGCATCAAGGTCCCAGGTTTTGTCGGTTTCATAATTATACAATCCCCACTCTTGCGCAAAGATGGCTTTGGTGTGCGCGTTTTTTGTCCGTACATATTTCAGAAACCGGTGATTGTTTTCTTCCAGAAAGTTTTTTCGCTGTGAATAGTCAGTTACATGTTTCGCTAAAAATTCTCGATAGTCATCAAACGCTTCAACAATTAAGCGGGGTATTCCATTGATGATCGGGTAAAACCAGTTGCCATCACCATATAAAATTCCTTCCCATACAATTTCCCTGTCTGCCGACAAGGCAGGCTTTTCTTCATTCAGAAATTTCTTCTTCCGTTTTGATATAATCTCCAATTGCAATTTGCTTCGTGTAACCGGGCAGCGAATAATATCAAGAAGGTTTTCGAACATGTGATTGAAATAGTATTGTTTGAAAATTTAATTAAACAGGAACGGCCACAATATCATAATGTCCATGCAAAAAGTCTGCTTCTTTTAGTGCCGGGTCAATAATTTTGTATTGCGTTTGTTTGAGCCAATTCAATAAATCACTAACCGAATCTCCTTGTCGGTGCAACAATTCATTATTCATTTCCATAAATAAAATTGGTTTGAATGCAGAAATTGTTTTCACTGCGCCTTTCAAAACTTTCAATTCAAAACCTTCAACATCCATTTTTATTAAATCACATTTCTGAATATTATTTTCAAATACTACTGCATCCAACGATTTCATCTGCACTTCAGTTCCGGTTTCTCCAATGGAATTCATTCCCAGATTGTGTTCGTCTCTTGTTTGCAGAAAAGCAGTTCCTTCTTTTTCGCCAAGCCCAATATTCATTAAAGTGATTTTGTTCTTCAGGTTTTCATTCAATAAAATATTTCGTGAAAGCTTTTTAAAATTTATTGGTGATGGTTCAAATGAAAATATTTTCGCGGTTCCTCCTGCTTGCTTTGCAAAATTCAAAGTCAGTTCGCCAATGTTTGCACCGATATCAAATACAGTCATCCCATTCTTTATCAGTTCAAATAATTTCTCCTCGGTATTTAAATTGTTTTTGAAAAATAAATTCCATTCCACCCAATCGCTCAAATCCAATTGGTAATTTATTCCATTTCGATTTACAATTCTGAAAGTATCCTTTTTATAAAATGTGTGTCGTGGCATACATGCAATTGCCAATCGTTTTAAAACGGGAATATTTCTGAAAGCCAAAACAATTTTTTCTCCTGATGGATTGGCAAATAGTTTTTTAAGAAAATCAGGAGCAGCCACTAAAACCGATTTGAAAATTTGATAATAAAAACATTTTCATAATTTTTAAAAGAAATGTGTTTTATATGGATATCGAATTTCGTATTGCTCCTTCACTTTACTGTGAATTAACGCACGCAACTCTTCTATGTTTTCCTTTTCAGTGGCCGAAATGAATACCGCGTTATTGTTCGATTTTATTTGCCAGCTCTTTTTTAATTCATCCATCAATTCCAATTTCACTTCAGGTGGAAGCATTTCATCGAAATAATTTTTCTCGTACAAATCCATTTTATTAAAAACATAAATAGTTGGCTTGCCCGATGCGCCAATTTCAGCAATAGTTTTATTTACCACTTCCAGTTGCTCTTCAAACTTCGCGTGCGAAATATCAATTACATGAATCAGAATATCCGATTCGCGCACTTCATCAAGCGTGCTTTTAAAACTTTCAATCAGGTGATGCGGCAATTTGCGAATGAACCCAACAGTATCACTCATCAGAAAAGGCATTCGCTCAAAAACAACCTTGCGTGTGGTGGTATCAAGCGTGGCGAATAATTTATTCTCGGCGAATACATCTGATTTACTCAGCAGATTCATTAAAGTACTCTTGCCAACATTGGTGTACCCAACCAGCGCCACACGAATTAATTCGCCACGACCTTTACGCTGGGT
>JAHEZG010000143.1:2297-9295 GCA_023251195.1 Chitinophagaceae bacterium
TTGTCAATTTTTTCGAGTTGTTCTTTCAGTAATGAAATCTGATACTTCACAATCCGCCGGTCGGTTTCAATTTCTTTTTCGCCGGGGCCGCGCATTCCTATTCCTCCTTTCTGTCTTTCTAAGTGAGTCCACAAACCTTTTAATCGCGGCAATAAATATTGCAACTGCGCCAGTTCAACCTGGGCCTTTGCCTGAGCGGTCATTGCCCGGCTGGCAAATATGTCAAGAATGAGATTGCTTCGGTCGAGCGTTTTAATTTTTATTTCCTTTTCAATGTTTCTGATTTGCGAACCGCTCAAATCATCATCAAAAATTACAAGGTCAATTTGTTTTTCTTCTACATAAGTTTTTATTTCCTGCAATTTTCCAGAGCCAATAAAAGTTGCACTGTCGGGCGATTTGAGGCGCTGTGTAAATCTTTTAATGGTGGTGGCGCCGGCAGTTTCGGCCAGAAATGATAATTCATCCATGAACTCTTCCACCTGCTCTTCCTTTTGCCCGGGAAGAATGAGGCTCACTAAAATTGCACGCTCTTCACGATGTGTTGATTTGGGTACTAACGACATTTGTTATTCAATTGATAAATAAAAATTACGGTCAAAGATATTTTCAGGAAGGGGAAATCAAACTTTATTAGTTGTTAGGTAACGATTAAGCAGTCAGGAATTGAAATGGAATAACGATTGGATGAATGAGAAAAATGAATCGTTGAAACCTTTAATGAAAAGATTAGTAGAATGGTGCTCACGCTTTTTCGCCTCCTATGTTGTCTCTTCGCCCGTACCTTTTTATATTTTTTATTTCATTTTGCGGGTGCAAAAAATTACAACAATTAAATCCACAATTTCATCCTGAATGGCTCGCGCCGATTGCCAATACGAGTGTTACCCTCGAAACTCTTTCGTTGCTCGACAGCACACAGTTCACCCGAAAAATTCCTTCTCTTGATTTAGGATTTCCAACCGGCATAACATTTAATGTTCCGGCTTTGTATTTTTCTCATCTCGGTCCTTATCCCTTGGTTATTTCTGACTGGATAAAAGAAATTCAGGTTCATTCGCTTGATTTAACTATTGCTCTTACCAATTCTTTTCCGATTAAAATCGGGGCGGGTACTCTTATCGTTATCCGCAATACAGCTGATACTTTAAACAATCAGAATATTATTTCACAGCATGTTATGGCCAATGATATTTTGCCGGGTGAAACTTTCACATTCAATGTGATTTTGAATGATCAGGTAATAAACGATTCTGTATTTTTTTATCTCGATAAGTTTAATTCCCCCGCTAAAAACAATGTCACATTCACCAATTCGCCAACCTTCATCAAAGTCAGTTTAAATATTCTGTCTGTTGATCAGATTGAATTTTATCACGATAAAACAAAATCCATCCATGATACTTCTGCTTTTTCTTTTAACAGTAAAACAACTACTCAGGCGGTTGACGATTCAACCATTGAAGGAAAATTAATGGTTTATCTTGATAATGCTTTTCCCGTCAATTCGGTTTTTCAGGTTTACTTTTTAGATGATACACGGCGGATAGTTATTGACTCGCTTTTCGAAAACGCAATAAATCTTTCAGCAGCCACTACTGATTTAAAAGGTTCACCAATTTCTATTCAGCACTCTGCTGAATCCGTTGTAATCAGCACATTGCATTCACAAAAAATAAAACTGGCAA
This sequence comes from Chitinophagaceae bacterium, assembly GCA_023251195.1. Lineage (GTDB taxonomy): Bacteria > Bacteroidota > Bacteroidia > Chitinophagales > UBA10324 > UBA10324. Next base: position 3,986 of record JAHEZG010000143.1, read on the forward strand.
AATATGCGGTTGCTTCACTTGAACTGGATACTTACAACCTATCCTCATCAGTAATAAAGGCCAATCAAAATACTTATCTGGCTATTCAGATTGTGGGTGATTTGAAAATGAATTTTCATTTATAAACTAAAAGCATGAACGGGAATAAAATAATTTTTGTAACGCTTTTATTTTTTCAGATTGAATTGTGTGCTGAAAATTCGCTGGCACAAATTAATTTTTCACAATTTCAGAATCAGCATACTTTCTCTCAGGCATCGCAATACATGCCTTCATTCATTGGTGAGGGTGTCAGAAAATACAAGATAACTTTTTTCGATTTTTATGGCGGTGTTTCAAATTCAACCTTTTCGCTGGCGGCAATAAATAAACTGAGTGCCACTGCTAAATGGTCTGATAAAACATCGGATTCAATTGTAAATAATCTTAAAGCAGAAAATACTTTTTATGCCGGTGGCAACATTTCGTTATTGCATATTTCGTTGAACATAAAAAACAAAAGCAAGAATAAATTTTTATCATTTGCCGGTGGCTTGCGAGAAAGGGTGGATATGAATGCCCTGTACAGTCGCAATTTGGTTTCGCTTTTATTAAAAGGCAACAAACAATTTGCCGGTGAAAATGTAAGCCTGAGCCCGCTATCAGTTAATTTTTTACAGTGCACCGATTATTTTTTCGGAATGAAAACCCTGTTGAGTTTAAAAGTTGGTAAAAAAACTTTATTGAAATTAAAACCGGCCTTTCAGATTCATTATTTAACAAGCATGGCCAATGTGTATACCGAAAATTCGGATTTTTCATTGTACACCCAGGAAGAAGGAAGGGAGTTGCAGATGAACTACAACTATAATTTGTACATCACTTCGCCCGGAGAGAACATTGGACTCCGTGGAATATTCGGACAGATAAAAACTAAAGACATCACCAAAAATTTATTTCGTTGTATTGGACATGGAAAATCAATTGACATTGGTTTTGGTGCAGATGTAAATGATTGGATAAAAATTAATATGGCATTAACTGATATTGGTTCCATTTCATTTAAAAAACAATCCGTGAAATATGCAGGTGGAGGCGAAATAAAATTTGATGGATTCATTACCAGTTATACTGAAACACAAAACAATTTTAAAAGCCAGGCCGATTCAATGCTTATGCTTCTAAATCCAACCGTAGAAACTGCTGCGTATAAAGTTCCGCTGGCAGCAAAATATTTTAGTAATGCTTCTTTTAATTTTTTAAAGAAGAGAAAGAAAAACGGTATGGTTTATTTCCGTCATACCTTTAATATATCTTATGTTCAAGGGTTTAAATACTATCTTAACACAAGCAAAACTCCTCTCCTTGCACTTGGCTATAATTACAGCATCGGAAATATTGTGAATGCAGGAATTAACACTTCGCTGGGCGGAACAAATGGAAAAACCACCGGAGCCAACCTTTCATTTCAATTGGGCAATTATCAATTGTGGTTCAACTCAAACAATCTGCTTCCGCTCATTGATAAAAAAAATGCTCGCGGATTGGATGGCGCTTTTGGAATGGGGATTGAATTTTAACAAAGCCAAAAATTTTGTATGGTAATTTATTCTCCTTTAAACAATGGCTTTCTCTTTTCAATAAAAGCAGTTACGCCTTCCTTGTTATCATAACTGTTGCCTGCGATTTCCTGACAGTAACTTTCATATTCTAACATTGATTCTAAATCAGAATTAAAAGAGCGGTTCAGCATTTTCTTAATCAAGCCAATTGCTTTTGTTGGAGCACCTGAATAGTAATCAGTGAATTTTTTTATTTCAATGTCTAACTCTTCGGCTTTAACTACTCGGTTTACCATTCCCATTTGCAATGCATCGGCTGCGGAAATTTTTGTTCCCATGCTGGAGTATTCAAAAGCTCTTGCCAGTCCAACCACTCTCGGTAAAAAGAATGATGAACCCGAATCGGGAACCAAACCAACATTTATAAATACTTCAATAAGTGTTGCGTTTTCAGCAGCAATAATTACATCACATGCCAGTGCGATTGAGCAACCTGCACCAGCAGCCACACCATTCATGCGACAGATAATTGGTTTCGGCATATTGCGCATGGCGCGAATAATGGGGTTGTATCTTTTGTCGAGCGATTCTTTAAAACTCCGGTTTCCAGCAGCAGCAGCGGCTTTCAAATCCTGGCCGGAACAAAATGCTTTTCCTGCACCTGAAAGTACCACTACTCTCACTTCTTTATTTTTTTCTGCTTCCTTCAGAGCATCCTGCAATTCAAAACTCATTTCATCATTGAATGCATTGTATACATCAGGTCGGTTAAGAGTGATGGTTCCCACTCCATCTTTTATTTCAAGCAGAATTGTGTTGAAAGACATAGTTTGATTTTTTTCGTGGCCGAAAATAAGTTCAATTTTTTTAGACAACTCTGAATAAATTATTTTCATATTAATTTTCAGCAACTACTTTCGTTGAAAATAAAACGAATGAATATTTCACCTTCGCTTGCAAAAAAAATTTCGGCCTACACCACTTTAGCTGCAGCATTTTTAGCCGGCAGAAATGAAGCCGATGCACAAATTATTTATACCGATGTAAATCCGGATACCACTTTCACACAAAACAATAGTTTGTATAGTCTTGATTTGAATAACGACGGCCAGGCTGATTTCAGGATAGGTATGATAAAATATACAGGCTTTATTTCGGCAGTGGCAGCAGCGGGGCCAGTAGGAAATTCTGTGATGGGATATGCAACCACTTTTAGTTCCACTTCGCTGTATTTAGCAAAAGCCCTTGCCAATGGCGATACAATAAATTCCAATCAGCAATGGGCGCCTTGTAATTCAGCAAATTTTTCTGCCACAAGTTCTACCTCTTCCAGCTTCAGTGCTTCTATGATTATGGGGGCTGATGTTCAGGTTTATTCATTGGTAATAGGCAACTGGCTTGGTGTGCACGATAAATTTTTGGGGTTAAAATTCAAAATCGGCACTTCAAATTATTATGGTTGGGCGCGATTGGATGTTGATACCGCCAACTGGGCCTTTACGGTTAAAGATTATGCCTACAATGCTGAAGCCGACAGCCAGATTTTAGCCGGCCAGATTTACCCCACAAACAATGCTGAAATAACGGAACACGAAAATGATTTGTATAAAATTAAAACTGTAAATAATTTGCTGTTTCTATCATTAAACAGCAACGAATACATTGGTTCGGTTCTTTCAATTTATAGTATCTCCGGCCAAGAAATAAGAAGAGAAGAATTAATGGATATTGAAACTCCCTTGAAATTACGATCGCTTGGAAAAGGTGTTTACTTGGTTAAAGTTGTGAATGGTCAAAAGCAACAGGTTAAAAAAGTAGTTGTCAATTACTGATATCAGAACGACAATCGGAATGCAACCACCTGCAACATAAAACCAACAAAGTATCCGAGATACAGATCAGCATCTTTGTGTGCGTTAAGAATTAAACGACTGGTTCCTACTGCACCCGCAATTATTGCAACAAGCATTAATGATGGAACAATATCATGGGCCGAAAAAAATGCGTTGCCAAATGCAAGACCAAGCAGTGCGCCCATGCCTGTTGCATGCAAACTTATTTTCCGAAAAAGATTTATTACAAAAGCTGCGCTTGCCGATAAACATGCGCCAAGCATAATAACACTCAGTAATAATGGATCGCCGCTGTTACGGAAAACTGAAAAAGTCCAGATGTAAAAAACCAATGTGCTGATGTAAGGAATGATTCGCTCCTTAGCATCGTCCATAATAAATGATTTTATAAATCCGAGTTGATACATGACCAATAAACTGAAAACCGGAAACAGAAATGTGTTCAGAAAAACCTTGAGTATCGGAATCCAGGTATAAGCACCATAGTTGCCAAACAAAAACGGATTGGTATAAATGACCAAGGCAAACGAATAAGTCGGAAGCAACAACGGATGAAATGCGTAGGTAAAAAATTTAGCCGCAGCCTTTATTGGAGTGGTCAATGGAGAAAATGGATGGTGAATTGTCAATTGTGAATTTTAAAACTGCCTGCTGCTAACTGATTACTACATATTGACTTCAAAGTTCTCTGCGCAATCTTGCCACAGGAATATTTAACTGCTCACGATATTTTGCAACAGTGCGTCGAGCAATGTTGTACCCTTTTTCACGGAGCAATTCTGTGAGTCGTTCATCAGCAAGCGGTTTCTTTTTATCTTCTAAATCAATTAAGTCACTCAGAATTTTTTTCACTTCGCGTGTGCTTACTTCTTCTCCGCTATCAGTACTCAATGATTCGCTGAAAAAGAATTTCAGTTTGTAAGTAGCAAATTCGGTTTGCACATACTTGCTGTTTGCTACACGGCTGATGGTTGAAATATCCATTCCGATTCGCTCGGCAATATCTTTCAATATCATGGGGCGCATTTGTGTTTCATCGCCGGTCAGAAAAAATTCATACTGATATTCCATGATGGTATGCATCACTGAGTAGAGCGTATTGTATCGTTGTGTGATGGCATCAATAAACCATTTTGCCGAATCCATTTTCTGCTTGATGAATATGAGCGCCTCCTTCGATTTTTTATCGCCGCTCTTTTTATAATCCTTCATCATTGCTTTAAATCCATTGCTGATTCGAAGTTCAGGAATGTTCATGTTGTGCAAGGTAATTTCCAGTTTGCCATCGTTATTCGTAATAAAAAAATCAGGAACTATAAACGATTGTGTGTTTATGCTTTCGGCAAACGCGCTTCCGGGTTTCGGATTCAGGTGAATAATTTCATTCATCACCAGTTTAAATTTCTTATCGTCTATCTCTAACTGTTTTTGCAGTTTGTCATAGTGTTTTTTTACAAACTCATCAAAATATTTATTGATTACATGAATGGCGAGGGTATCAATTTCCGTAGGTTTTTCCGCTTGTTTTCTTTTCAGTTGCAACAACAAACATTCTTTCAAATCGCGGGCACCCACCCCCGGCGGGTCAAGCAATTGAATAATTTTTAAAAGCTCCTCTAACTTTTCGAAAGAGGTAGAAATATTTTGTGAGAAACTTAAATCATCCACCATCGCATCTATCGGTCGGCGCAGGTAACCATCTTCATCAATGCTTCCGATTATATAATGCACCAACTCTAAATCTTCATCGTGCAACTCCAGCATGCCTGCTTGTTCCTCTAAGTATTCATGAAAACTCCGTTGAACCGGAATGGGCACTCCTTGCTTTTCTTCGTCTTGAGAATAAGCATCGCCGCGGGTGCTATAATCCGCCACCTCATCTTCATCCATATAATCAGTGATATCTACTTCATTGT
>JAHEZG010000144.1 GCA_023251195.1 Chitinophagaceae bacterium
TTCAAAACGGCGCTTCACTCCTTTGAACGATTCGAGTGCTTCGCGAATTTTTTGCGGAGAAATTTTCAGCAACATGCCAACTGCTGCTGCTGCAACTGCATTTTCTACATTGTGCATTCCGGCAACACCGAGATGAATTTCGTTGATGGTTGTTTCTCCGGCTATTAAATCAAACTGAAAAGTACCGTTCAATAATTGTTCGTTGGTGCAGGTGAAATCGGCATCATAATCAGCAACAGAATAGGAGAAATGTTTTAACTCGTGCAATGAATTCCGGAAAGGCAATTCGTGTTTCACAATTAAACTCCCTTCTTTTTTTAACTGATGCGCGAAATCAATAAATGATTTTACTACCTCCTCCCCTGTTCCGTAAATATCCAGGTGGTCAGCGTCAGCAGAAGTGATAATTGAAATATCCGGATGCAGTTTTAAAAAACTTCTATCGTACTCATCAGCCTCAACAACTATCACATTATTTTTTCCGGAAAGAAAATTCGTGTTGTAGTTCACAGTGATTCCACCAAGAAAAGCAGTGCAATCGTAGCCCGATGATTTCAGCAAGTGTGCAATCATACTTGTTGTAGTTGTCTTGCCATGTGTGCCGGCAACTGCGATGGTGAATGCATCCTTCGTTACCTGCTCCAGTAAATCGGAGCGCTTGATGACATCGAAATTATTTTTTCGGAAGTAAACTAACTCAGCATGTTCGTTAGGAACTGCAGGTGTGTAAACAACCAACTCAACATCTTTCGGAATCAGGGAAATATTTTCTTCGAAATGAATTTTGATTCCTTCGGCTTGCAATTCATCAGTGAGATGCGAAGGAGTTTTATCGTAACCGGAAATTTTCACTCCGCGATTATTGAAGTATCGTGCAAGCGCACTCATACCAATTCCGCCGATGCCGATGAAGTAAATAGATTTTATTTCAGAGAGGTTTTTCATTGCTAACAAGATTTACCACGGAGACACGGAGAACAAAGAGGAACACAGATATTTATTTTTTAGGTAATGTTGGAAATTCTTCGAGAAATAATTCAGTTGCTTCTTTCAGATTTTGAATTGCTTCTTTTATTGTTGTTCCCTGACTGACAGTTCCAACTTCGAAACAATCTGCAACAAAAAATTTATCTTCCTGATGAACTGTTACAGTAAATGTTGCTGGTTTCATTTAATATTAAAATTCAATTTTGAATGACTGCAACGATAAAGATTATTGTTTAATAATTTTTCGTGCATCGCTCCATTGCTCATTACTCACTCTCACAAAATAAACTCCTGACGAAAATGATTTAAGATTGAATGTTATTGATGAACTCGAAACTCCAAACCCGAAACCCACAACTTTAACTCCAAGCACATTGGTGATTTCTATTTTGCAATTGTTACTGGACGAATTGAGTTGAATAGTTAATTCATGTGTAACAGGATTTGGAAAAACTGAAAACTGATTCGTATTTGTTGCTGCTTGATTTATTCCTGTAACTACATTTTTACAAATAGTTGTATCAACACAATTTCCTTCTGTAATTATTGCGGCATAGCTTCCTGTTGTTGGTGCAACAAAAACATTTTGTGTTGCGCCGGAAATTATTTGTTGAGTGTTACAATCAAACCACTGTATATTTCCTGATGAAAGAGTAACTAATGAATTTCCATTCCAAGAAATACTTGTATCAATCATTTGAACTGAAAGATTCAACCTCACAATAGAATCACAACTACCCCCTAAAATGGTGTCAAGATAAATTCCCTGCGAATAAATATTCATTCCATTAAAATTATAAAAACTCCCGCTGCAGATATTCTCAACAAGTTCGCCTGTATCAATAGTACAGTAATAACATCCACCGGAATTAAACTGGTTACATATTGGCATTGTATCAATTGCAGGAATAAAACCATTATGTTGAATGATGTTAGGAAAACAAGAAATATTGGTCTGTGACACATTAAAGAAGCTTAAAGGGCCGATATAAGAATGAAGAATAGGCATACAAACAATTGGGTTATCTTGAATTTGGAAACAAAATAATGATTGTGGTAATGTTGGAATTGAAGTCAGTTGATTTGCACTACAAAAGAGAGAACCTAAACTTGCCGGAAGAACAGGAAGTACTGAAAGCTGATTATTAAAACATATAAGTGCAGTTAAATTCTGTGGTAATGATGGAAGAAGTAATAATTGGTTGTCGTTACAATTAAGAGATTGCAAGTTTGTTGGTAAAGGTGGAAGTGATGTTAGAAGGTTCATTCCACAATTAAGTGAAGTTAAACTTGTCGAAACCAAAAAGGGGAGTGAGGTTAGTTGATTCATTGCACACCACAACCCAGTTAACCCGGCTGGTAAAACCGGAAGGGAAGTGAGTTGGTTACCACCGCAACTAAGAGTCAACAATCCTGAAGGTAATAAAGGAAGAGAAACTAGTTGATTACTTTCACAACTAAGCTCGATTAAACTTCCTGGAAGGTTGGAAAAAGATGTCAATTGATTATTGTCACAGTTAATCGAAGTCAAACTGTTTGGAAGACTTGGTAAAGAATCAAGTTGATTATGATTACAATCAAGTTGTACTAAAGTTAACGGGAGCGGCGGAAGAAAAGTGAGCTGATTATAATAACACTGCATTATAGTTAAGTTAGTGGGAATATTAGGGAGAGAAGTCAGTTGAGTTCCATTACAATACAACTCAGTTAAGTTTGCTGGTAATGCACTTAAACTTGTTATCGGATTGTTACTGCAATAAAGAATAGAGAGATTATCTGGAAGTATTGGAAGTGTTGTAAGTGAGTTTTCTTCACAAAATAATTCTTCAAGATTATCAAAATACTGTATTCCTGTAAGGTCATAAATTCCACTTAAGTTGAAATTAAGTGAAGCTGCATTAACTATGTTATTACAAGTGGTATCCATCTGATTCCCATTCATGCAACTAGGGAAATAATTTTGTAACACCGCAACAAAATTCGCATCAGGTATTGTCACCCACTGAGCTTTACAAAGCGATAGAGAAAAAACAAGAAGAAGAGTTGTAAAAATTTTCCGCATAAAAAATTTTCCTATTTCAAATGTAAGAATGGAAACTAAATATAATTCAATCAAACTTAGTGTTCTCCGTGTCTCTGTGGTAATTATATAGCAGCAAGCTTTAGAATTTCGTCGCAAATCAATTCATCAGCATCGGGCAATGCGAGTTGAAGAATATTTTTTTTCAGGTCAGTCAATTTGTTTTCGTCATTCAAAACTGAAATGGCGGTTGTAATTAATTTTTCTTTTGCTTCTATATCTTTCACTAATACTGCAGCATTTTTATTTACTAATGCCATTGCGTTTTTTGTTTGGTGGTCTTCTGATACATTGGGTGATGGAACCAACACAGTTGCTTTTCCCAATACACACAATTCCGAAATACTCAATGCACCTGCGCGACTGATTACAACATCAGCGGCACTATAAGCCATATCCATCCGATTGATGAAATCAAAAACTTTTACATCCGAATTTATTGCTGCTACTTCTTTTGCTTTTGCGAAATAAGTTTTTCCGGTTTGCCAGATGAGTTGAATGTTATTAGAACTGAATGCAGAAATATTTTGTGCGATGGATTCATTTATTGTTCGTGCACCCAAACTTCCGCCAATCACTAAAATTGTTTTTTTGTTTGACTGCAATTGAAAAAAATTCAGTGCTTCTTCTTTTGAGATGGATTGTTTCGTTACATCTTTTCTCACCGGGTTCCCGGTGATTACAATTTTATTTGCATTAAAGAACTGATTCATTCCTTCATACGCCACACAAATTTTCTTTGCTCTTCGTCCCAGAATTTTATTGGTGATGCCCGCAAAAGAATTTTGTTCCTGAATCAAAGTCGGAATTCCATGCAACGATGCAGCGAATAACACCGGACCACTTGCATAACCTCCAACACCAACCACCACATCAGGTTTGAATGATGAAATAATTCTGCTCGCCTTCCATAAACTGTTCAGCACTTTGAACGGAAGAATAAAATTTTTTAAATCCAGTTTCCTTTGCAATCCGGCAATCGGTAAACCAATAATCTTATAACCAGCAGCAGGAACTTTTTCCATTTCCATTCTGCCTTCTGCACCAATAAATAAAATTTCTGCTTTCTCGCCCAGGCGATTTTTAATGGCATTGGCAATAGCAACTGCAGGGAAAATATGTCCGCCTGTTCCACCACCGCTGATGATTAACTTCATGAAAAATTAAAAATGAAAAATGAAAGATTAAAAATGGAGTTGCAGTTTTCATCAGAGAATAAATCTGCATACTGAATTCTGTAAACTGCAAACTGGCTTCTACTCACTTTCAACTTCTGCTTTAGCTCCACTCTCCTCTTGCTCAACAAATTTGCTCACACTTAAAATAATACCGATGGCAATACTGGTGAACCACAATGAAGTTCCGCCCATACTTACTAATGGCAATGTAACTCCGGTTACCGGCAGCAAATTGGTAACGACTGCCATATTAATCATTGCCTGAATCACTAAGGCGAAACTCAATCCCACAGCTAAGAATGCGCCGAACGCTCCGGGGCACTTGACAAATAATTTTATACATCGGAGTAAAAACAAAATATAAATCAACAGAATAATAAAGCCTCCGAACAATCCATATTCTTCAATCACGATGGCAAAAATGTAATCGGAGTACGGGCTCGGTAAAAAATTCCGCTGTGTGCTGTTGCCCGGACCTTTACCAAAAAAACCTCCCTGTGCAATTGCAATTTTTGCTTGTTGCACCTGGTAACTTCCTTTCGGGTCTTTCGAAAAATTTTCGATACGCGATTGCCAGGTATAAACACGCGCTTTGAAGGGTGTGTTGAGTGCAATTAATATAATTAATGCAAGCATTACCAAACCTCCACCCATCATCATCAAAATATATTTCATGTTCATTCTTCCAATGAACATCAGCAATGTGCAGGTTGCAAACAGTATAGCAGCAGTTGAAAGATTGGAAGGTGCAATTAACGCGCAGGTAATAACCGGTGGAAGCATTGCCGGCAGAAATCCTTTTTTAAAATCCTTAATCGTCTCTTGTTTTTTCGAGAGCACACGCGCCATGTACATGATGAGTGCGAGTTTTGCAAAATCGGAAGTTTGAAATGACATATTGATAAACGGAATGGTAAGCCACCGTTTCGCATCATTAATTTCTACTCCGAAAAACAAGGTGTAAATCAAAAGCGGAATGGTGATGAGCCACGCGAGCAGAGCAATTCGCGAATACAATTTGTAATTCACCAAGTGCGCCACGAACATCAGAAATAATCCGAATGCAAAGATGCCGAAGTGTTTGATTAAATAATATTCGGTATTGCCTTCCTGATACTTGAACGCCAAGGAACCGGAGCTACTATAAACTGCGAGCATAGAAATAACAGTAAGTGCTATTACTATTAGCCAGATAAATCGGTCGCCTTTTGTTCTGCTGAGTATTGCCTGCATGCTTTTCGTTAACGAGTTAGTTCCGGGTTTTTGGTTTCGAGTTTAGCTCGTCATTTATTTTTTAATTTCATTTGAATTCGTGATTCTTCGAATTCGGTTTTTGAATTTTGGTTTATCTGAATTCAAATTTTTGCATTTCTGGAATAGCAGTGTAACAGAATTTTGAATTATTGCCCACAACTTTTAGTTGACTGATTATTATTCAGGAAGTGAATTCACCACTTGCTTGAATTTTTGTCCGCGCTCTTCGTAGTTCTCAAACAAATCAAAACTCGCACAAGCCGGAGAAAGCAAAACCGCATCGCCGCTGTTTGCAAAATGTAATGCTGAATGAACAGCATCTTCCATGCTTTCAGTATTTACAATGAGATCAACCACTTTCGAAAATGCTTCGTGAATTTTACGATTGTCTTTTCCAAGGCAAACAATTGCTTTTACTTTTTCGCGAACGAGATCAGTGATTTTAGAATAATCATTTCCTTTATCCACCCCACCTGCAATCCAAACTACAGGTTGCTCCATACTTTCCAATGCATACCAAACTGAATTGACATTGGTTGCTTTTGAATCGTTGATATAAAGAATCCCCTTTTTATGACCTGCTTCTTCGAGGCGATGTTCAAGCGAATGAAAATCGCTCATTGATTCACGGATCACTCCTTCCTTTAATCCTATTGAAGTAGCAGCAAGTCCGGCAGCCATTGAATTGTACACATTGTGTTTTCCGCGTAAACTGAGTTGGTTAAGGTTCATGGTTATGGTGTTTTGATTTTGGTTTATGAAAAGTTGTTGGTCATTAGCGTAGGCTCCTTCAAGAATTTTTCTTTCTAAAGAGAAAGGGAGTTTTTTGGCAGATATATTTTCCTGCGACAGTCTATATGTCAGATAGAAGCTATCAGCTCCATAGATAAAGTAGTCTTTTTGAGCAAGATTTTGAATTATTCGGAACTTAGCTTCAGCATATCCTTCTAATTTGTAATTGTATCGGTCTAAGTGATTTTCAGAAATATTGAGCAGCATGGCAACATGCGGATGGAAATCATAACAATCTTCCAATTGAAAACTGCTTATCTCCATTACATAATATGCAGCATCGCGCTCAGCAACCTGCCTTGCGAAACTGTAACCAATGTTTCCTACCAGTGCAGCATCTAATCCTGCACGGGTGAGAATGTGCTGTGTTAAAGAGGTCGTAGTTGATTTTCCATTTGTTCCGGTAATGGCAATGATTGGAGAATTGGTGTAACGCGATCCGTATTCAATTTCAGAAATAATGGAAATGCCTTTTGCTTTTATCGCCTGAATCAACGGAGCTTTCGGGCTGATTCCGGGACTCTTAATGATTTCAGTTGCTTTCAGAATTTTTTCTTCGCTATGATTATTCTCTTCGAACGGAATATTATTTTCAATCAGCGTTTTTTTATATTGCTCTTTTATTTCTCCTTTTTCAGAAACAAAAACATCAGCTCCTTGCTTGATGGCCAACAATGCTGCACCAATTCCGCTTTCCGCCGCTCCGAGTATCACTATGAATGGTTGCATAAAATTTTTATCGGAGTTTTAGTGTGATGATGGTGAGAACGGCGAGCATAATTCCAACAATCAAAAAACGCATCACAATTTTCGGTTCTGGATAATTCAACTTTTGATAATGGTGGTGTAACGGTGACATTTTAAAAACTCTTCTGCCTTCGCCGTATTTTCTCTTGGTGTATTTGAAATATGCAACCTGAATAATTACCGAAAGATTTTCAACCAGAAATATTCCGCATAGAATTGGAATCAATAATTCTTTGCGAAGCACCAATGCCAATGTGCCTATGATTCCACCAAGCGCTAGTGAACCGGTATCGCCCATGAAAACCTGCGCAGGATATGTATTGTACCACAGGAAACCAATGCATGCACCAATGAGAGCTGCAAGAAAAATTACCAACTCGCCCGAATTGGGTATGTACATGATGTTGAGATAATTCGCCGTGTTGATGTTGCCGCTCACATACGCAAATACTCCAAGTGTTGCGCCGATGATGGCGCTTGAACCTGCTGCCAACCCGTCAATTCCATCCGTAATATTTGCGCCGTTGGAAACTGCAGTGACAATGAAAATAACAAACGGAATAAAAATTATCCAGGTGTATTTTTCCCAATCTGCATTGAACCAGGTGAGAAGTTTCGAATAATTGAATTCGTGATTCTTTACAAATGGGATGGTTGTAATCGGTGTATGTACATCTACAAATTTTTTCGAAATAGCGGTGTCTCTTTCACCCACCGATTGAAATTCACTCATTTCAATTCTTTCTTTCGGATCTGCTTTTACAATTTCACGACGCACTGTTACAGCATCGCTGGTGTAAAGAATAATTCCAATCACCAATCCCAAAATCACCTGACCGATAATTTTGAATTTTCCTGCTAATCCTCGTTTATCTTTTTTGAAAACTTTGATGTAATCATCAATGAAACCAATCATGCCCAACCAAACCGTGCACATCAACATAATGATGATATATACATTTTGCAGTTTTGCGAATAGCAATGTCGGAATCAGAATAGCAGCGAGAATAATAAGTCCACCCATAGTTGGAGTGCCTTGTTTTTTTAATTGTCCTTCCAATCCAAGATCCCGAACAATTTCTCCGACTTGTTTCTTCTGAAGAAACCTGATTAAACTTTTACCGATTAATAATGAAATAAATAAAGAGGCAATAATTGCAAATGCAGCCCGAAACGAAATGTATTGAAACACACCCGCGCCCGGAATATTGAAATGCTGATTTAAATATTGAAAGAGATAGTAAAGCATTATTTCATTTGTGATTTAAAAGTTTCGTCGAGCACCTGCTTATCATCGAATGGATGTTTCACTCCTTTTATCTCCTGGTATTTTTCGTGTCCTTTCCCAGCGAGCAGAATAATATCTCCACTGTGTGCGAGTGATACTGCAGTTTTAATTGCTTCTTTTCTATCTGCAATTGCCAGCACATTCGGAATCATCGGAATCGGAATTCCGGATTTCATCTGATTCAGAATTTCGTTCGGGTCTTCGCTTCGTGGATTATCGGAAGTGAGAATTACTTTATCACTCAACTCGGCAGCAACCTGCGCCATCATTGGGCGCTTGCCATTATCTCTGTCACCGCCGCAACCAACAATGGTGAGAATTCTTTCATTGGCAGTGCGAATACTTTTTACGGTTGATAAAACTTTTTCGAGTGCATCGGGTGTGTGCGCGTAATCAACGATGCCAACAATTTTCAATTTATCAGAAACGATGTAATCGAATCTTCCTTCAGCAGGTTGCAATGCGCTGAGTGCAGTCAGCACTTTTAATTTCTCTTCTCCCAATAAAACTGCAGCAGAATAAATTGCGAGTAAGTTGTAAGCATTGAATTCGCCAACGAGATGCGTGCTCACATCCACTCCATCAATATTCAGGAGTAATCCACCGAAAGTATTTTCTAAAATTTTCGCAGTGAAATCAGCAGAAACAGAAAGACTGTAAGAATATTTTTTTGCCTTCGTGCTTTGAATCATCACGATACCGCGCTTGTCGTCAATGTTGGTTAATGCAAATGCATCGGAAGAAAGATTATCGAAAAGTTTCTTTTTTGCTTCGATGTAGTTGTCGAAAGTTTTATGATAATCGAGATGGTCGCGGGTGATGTTTGTGAAAATGGCACCGGCAATAGTTAATCCGCTCAATCTGTTTTGGTCAATGGCGTGCGAGCTTGCTTCCATGAAACAATAAGTACAACCTGCATACAACATATCTTTCAGCAAACGATTAATCTGAATTGCATCAGGAGT
>JAHEZG010000441.1 GCA_023251195.1 Chitinophagaceae bacterium
ATAAATGCAAACTATTTTAACTGGGAAAAATCAACTCATCCTGATACCATTCATGCAGTAAGATGTATCACTTGTCATCGCGGATTGAAAGAACCAGGTGCTGAAGAAATTGATGAGCAAATGAAATTGTTAGCGCCTGCGAAATAATTTTTCAAGTTGCGAATTCATCTCCTTCTTCCAGTTCTCCGAATAAATTTTCGAGAAATACTTTTCGTTGCTCCATTTGTTCATTCCAGAAATCACGCTCTTCGAAAACCCGCGTTGCTCCCTTGTGACCATTCATAGTTATGAGCCGTAATTTTTCTGAGTTTGCGACCTGACCATTATCGTGCAGCATAAACCATTTGAAGAATGCTTCTTTATCCTGCGCAAAACAATTCGCGATGTAATGACAGGTGTAAATCAGCATCAACTCATCTTCATCCACATCAAACTCATCGCCCTCCTTATCTTTTATCTCTTCATAAAAATCTTTGAGTTGCTCGTAGTTGATTAATTCCGATTCAAAAACTTTCTTGCTTATTTCAGATTCGAGTTCAAGCATAAGATACAAGCTCGTGCTCAAACTCATTTTCAAAAGCATTTTATAAAATCCATTATTCGGTAAACTGTATAAGCCCTTTTCCATTCAGAAAATTTTTCGGGCACGAAAATAAAATTGACAATCACTATTTCAGAAAAACAACTTCGTGAATCAATTTCCTGAATCATAAACTTCATTTCATGAAGCGCCCGCATAACAATACTTTTGCGAACCCGAAACCAAAAACTCTAAACCCGAAACCAAATCTTGTTTCCTGAATACGACATCATAGTAGTAGGCGCCGGTCATGCCGGATGCGAGGCAGCAGCAGCAGCAGCTAACCTTGGCTCCAAAGTCATGCTCGTAACCATGAACATGCAAACCATTGCGCAGATGAGTTGCAATCCTGCAATGGGCGGAGTGGCGAAAGGACAGATTGTTCGCGAAATAGATGCCCTTGGTGGTTACAGCGGAATTGTAACTGACAAAACAATGATTCAATTCAGAATGTTGAATCGTTCGAAGGGACCTGCAATGTGGAGTCCGCGCGCACAAAGCGACCGTTTATTATTTGCGAAAGAGTGGAGAGATATGCTGGAGCAAACACCGAACATAGATTTCTGGCAGGACATGGTGAGCGGATTATTAATTAAAGACGGAACCGTGGTTGGTATTCGCACCGGAATGGGAATGGAAATTCGTTCGAAAGCAGTTGTGCTTACGAATGGAACATTTCTGAACGGCATCATTCACATTGGAGAAAAACAGTTTGGCGGTGGACGGATGGCAGAAAAATCATCAACCGGAATTACTGAACAATTAATTTCTCTCGGGCTGGAATCGGGAAGAATGAAAACCGGAACTCCTCCGCGCATTGATGGAAGAAGTTTGAATTATAGTTTAATGGAAGAACAGAAAGGCGACGAGAATCCCGGAAAATTTTCTTACATAGCTGGAACATCTCCATTTGAAAAGGGCGCGACTGTTCCTCTTCCCTTTGGGAAAAGGTTAGGAGATGGGCTTCAGAAAAGCTGTTACATCACTTACACGAATCAGGAAGTTCATGATGTTTTGAAAACCGGATTCGAGCAAAGTCCGATGTTCGCCGGTCGCATTCAGGGAATAGGTCCGAGATATTGTCCGAGTATAGAAGATAAAATAAATCGCTTCGCCGATAAAACGCGCCATCAATTATTCATTGAGCCCGAAGGTTGGGACACGATAGAAATTTATGTAAATGGATTCAGCACATCGTTGCCCGAAGAAGTTCAGTACAAGGCATTGAAATTAATTCCGGGCTTGGAAAATGTGCGGATGTTTCGTCCGGGTTACGCGATTGAATATGATTTCTTTCCTCCGCATCAATTGCACACCACTCTTGAAACACGCGCTGTAAAAAATCTTTTTCACGCCGGACAAATCAACGGAACTACAGGTTACGAGGAAGCGGCTTGTCAGGGAATAATGGCGGGAATAAATGCGCACCAGAAAATAAATGACCAACATGAATTTATTTTAACTCGTGATGAAGCATATATCGGAGTGTTGATTGATGATTTAATTACGAAGGGTACCAACGAACCATATCGCATGTTCACCTCTCGTGCTGAATACAGAATTTTATTGCGACAGGATAATGCTGACATCCGCTTAACTCCACTCGCTCACAAAATTGGATTAGTGAATGACGAAAGATTGGAGCTGGTGAATAAAAAGATAGAAGAAGCCAAACAGATCATGGATTTCTTCAGAAAGGAAAGTGTTACACCCGATGAAATAAATTCCATTCTCACCGAACAGGATTCGAGCGAAATAAAACAGAAGACCAAACTGTTGCAGTTGCTTTCGCGACCACAGATTGAAATGAAAGATTTGAGAGAGAAGGTTG
>JAHEZG010000145.1 GCA_023251195.1 Chitinophagaceae bacterium
ACAAAGACCCGATTGATTTGATGAGTACCATTCCGATTGAAGTGGAAGAGATTGAAGAGTTGATGAAAAAATAAAATTTTAATTAATTGACTGGAAGAATTTTATTGCTATTAAGTTTCGTATTCATCAGTGAATTTTCGGTTGCACAGAGGGAAGATAGGAATTGGGTATTTGGTGACTCTGTTGGAATTGATTTTAATAATCTTTCTAACCTAACAGTCTTTTTTCCTAATGCAAGAAATGATGAGATGACAGCATCAATAAGTGATAGCGTAGGTAATTTATTATTTTATACAGCAATGAAAGGAACTTATGCTGGATTTACTTATGAAACTGTTGTAAATCCTCAAGGACAAATAATGGAAAATGGAGATAGTATTGAAAATTATCCTTCAGCATCAAATGGTTCAATTATAATTCCAATGCCAGGCGCTTATAAGAAATATTATTTGTTTACCACTACCTATAATTATTTCATCAATGATGTTTACTATTTAAAATATTCTGTCATTGATATGGCTTTAAATAATTTTAATGGTAAAGTAGTAGAAAAAAATATCTTACTTGAAGATAGTGTTGCTGAACAAGTACTTGCAATTAAACATGCTAACGGAAGAGATTGGTGGTTACTTGAAAGAAAATTTAATTCCGATACCATAATTAAATTTCTCATTTCAGAAGGAGGAATAAGTGGTCCGTTTTATCAGCAGATAGGAAGTAAATTTTATTGTCAAGTGGGAGAAAACTCTGTAACGAAAAGTGGGAATAGGATTGCTTATATTTCTAATTATGGGAACATTGATTTAATGGATTTTGACAGGTGTTCAGGAGAACTATCAAATTATATTGAGTTAGGAACACAGCCTTATGATTCAGTTGATTTAAATGGGTGGATGAATTATGGCTGTGAGTTTTCTCCCGATGGAAATAAATTTTACATAAGTAAATGGAAATATGTATCTCTCCCAGATACTTTTTTCACAAGTATTTTTCAGTTCAGTATTAATTGTCCTCAAATTGCAAATTCAAAAACTGAAATTTTTTCAAGTCATGGTTATTGGCTTTACCAACTTCAACTCGCACCAAACAATAAAATTTATGTTTCTGGACATTATTCACCTGGAATTTTTTTAGATTCTTCCTACAACTATTTATCAGTAATAAAATCGCCAAACGATTCAGGTGCTGCCTGCGATTTTCATTTGTTTGATTATTATCTTCAAGGAAAATCAGGGCTAAAAGGTTTACCCAACATGCCCAACTACAATCTCGGAAAATTAGTTGGCAGTCCTTGTGATACACTTACATCAATTCAAAATGAAAATCTAAAAACGAAAAGTTCAGTTCGCATTTTCCCTAACCCTGCAACAGAGCAATTAACAATTGATAATGCCCGCCTGCCTTTCGGGCAGGGACAATTTACAATTACTGAAATCGAAATCACTGATGTGATGGGTAGAATAATTTATCAGGAACAAACACATTCTCACTTATCAATTATCCATTGTCAATTATTTTCCGCCGGAATTTATTTTGTCAAGGTTTATATGAATGATGGAAGTGTGGAGGTGAGGAAATTTGTGAAGCAATAACGCTGTCACTCTGAGCGTATGAAAAATTGCACTCGCAAAAACGATTTAACTCAAACAAAATATACAATGCTGTCACTCTGAGCTTGTCGAAGAGTGTATAACGAACAAACGCAAAAAAGCGACGGACCGCACTTCGACAAGCTCAGAGTGACAATGCGCTCATATAAAAACTGCTCAATCAAAAAACGATTACCGCTAACACTTTGAACCAACGCTGTCACTCTGAGCCTGTCGAAGAGTGTATAACGCATAAACGCAAAAAAGCGGCGGACCGCACTTCGACAAGCTCAGTGTGACAATCCTCCACATAAAAAATATTCACAACAAATTTTAAATTTGTGAAATGAGAATTGCTTACAATTTCTATGTCTATATTTTAGAAACTAAAGACAAAAGTTATTACACAGGAATAACCAATGATTTAGAAAGAAGAATTCAAGAACACAATGATGGTAAAAATAAAGACTGCTATACTTTTTTAAGAAGACCAGTTATACTGAAATATTATTCTCATTATACCGACATCAATCAGGCAATTGCCTTGGAGAAACAAATTAAAGGATGGTCGAGAAAAAAGAAAGAAGCATTGTTCATTCAAAATTGGGAAGAGATAAAGAAACTTGCAAAAAGTAAAAGTAACAATCCATAGTACGCACTTCGACAAGCTCAGTGTGACAATGCGCACACATAAATAAAAACAACAGAATAAATTGTAAAAGCAAAAAACGATTTAACTCAAACTAAATAAACCAACGCTGTCACTCTGAGCTTGTCGAAGAGTGCATAGTGGTCAAGCGCTAACCATTGTTAGTCCGCACTTCGATAAACTCAGTGTGACAAGGCGCACACACAAAAAACAACCGACTAAAAATTGCTAAAGCAAAAACGATTTAACTCAAACTAAATAAACCAACGCTGTCACTCTGAGCTTGTCGAAGAGTGCATAGTGGTCAAGCGCTAACCATTGTTAGTCCGCACTTCGATAAACTCAGTGTGACAGAGGGGATACAAAATAAACTCACTCAGAAATATTGTTGATGGGTGAATGAAAGAAATGATAGAATATGTTTTTAATAAAAAAATAATTACTCCATTAGGTTTGCAGCACTCAATTCATTTCTGATGAAACTCATCAAACAGATTCCGAACATGCTCACACTCCTCAACCTGACTTTAGGTTGCATTGGAATATTGTATGCCTTCGACGAACGATATTTTATTTTAACAAAAGCACAGCACGGAATTTATCAGACTTTCGAAATCAACAACCGGTTATTCACGAGTGGCTTTTGCATTTTGTTTGCTGCGGTCATAGATTTTTTGGATGGGTTTGTTGCGCGTGCGCTGAATGCAAAATCAGCAATCGGAAAACAATTGGACTCGCTTGCTGATATGGTGACCTTCGGAGTATTGCCAGCAATAATTATTTATCAGTTATTGGAGCGTGCTTATTTTTTAGAGAGCGGTTCTCTTTACACCAGTAAATTATTTATGCTTCCTGCTTTCATCATTGCGTGTGCTGCTTGCTGGCGATTGGCAAAATTTAATATTGATGAAAGACAACACGAAAGTTTTATTGGATTACCCTCACCGGCGAATGCAATTTTCATTGCCAGTCTTCCACTTATATATATTGGTAATGATTATGGTTTAGGAAATCTGTTAATCAACAAATGGGTTTTGTACGGCATCACTATTTTGTTTTCGTGGCTGATGGTTTCTGAACTGAAAATGTTTTCGCTGAAAGTAAAATCACTCGGATGGAGAGGAAATGAGTTGCGTGTAATTTTTATTTTACTATCGTTGCTCCTGATTTTTTTCATGCACTGGACAGGATTAGCACTCGCAATAATTGCGTATATACTTCTTTCCATCATCAATTCATTCCTCAAAAAACCAGAATAATTTTTTAAGAAATTTAATTCATCACCAAATCATCAAATCATCAAATCATCAAATCTAAAAATGATTTACACAGCAGAAATTAATGTAATGCCACTGAAAGAATTGCTCGACCCGCAAGGCAAGGCAGTTGTATCAGGATTAAAAAATCTCGGAATCAACGAAGCGAAAGATGTTCGCATCGGCAAGCACATCACCATTCAGATAGAAGCAGAAACAGAAAAACTCGCCAACGAAAAAGTGGAAACTGCCTGCAAAAAATTATTATCGAATCAGGTGATGGAATATTATGAATTTCAGTTGACAGTAGGCAGTAATCAGTAAACAGTTTGCTATTGTTAGCATTTACTAATTTGAAATCCATCAATAAATTATTTAATAGACGAAAAGATTTTCGCGTCTGTCCCCCTCTCTTTGAGAGAAGGGTTAGGGGTGAGGTGTTGGCATTGCTGATTTTTGCTATTGCTGTTGCAAGTGTTTTCACCAACAACTGTAAAGCACAAGACAGCGCCTACGCTCACAAAATAATTGACACACTCACCTCTCCGTATTTTTTTGGAAGAGGATATGTAAACAACGGCGACACGAAAGCCGCTGCATTTGTTGCCGATAAATTTTATGAATCGCATTTGAGTACCTATCAGCACGGATTCTTCCAGTCATTCATGATGGATGTAAATACTTTCCCCGGAAAAATGATGGTGAAACTGGATGATAAAATTTTAACAACCGGAAAAGATTACATCGTTTCAGCAGAGAGCAAGGGCAAGAAAGGAAAATTCAAGCTGTTAAAAATTGAATCCATCGCTGTTCAAGTTGCAGATGGAAGCTGGCAATATTCTCTTGCTGATTCAAAAACAATATTAGTTATTGACGACAGCACAAAAGTGGGCGGTGGTTTAAAATCACTATTAAAAACTGTTGAAGAAAAAAATTGTTTTGGCGCTGCGGGTTTCATTGAACTCAATAGTATTAAACTGACAATGGATATGTCCATGGAAGTAAAGCCCTGGATTCACCTGCTGTTTTTAAAAAGTGCTTTCAACACAAATGCACAAACTGTTACACTCGATATTCAAAACAAATTAGTAAAAGTGCAATCACAGAATGTGGTTGGTTACATTCAGGGCACACGCAAACCCGATTCAATGATTGTACTTACCGCTCACTACGATCATCTTGGTGGATTGGGAAATGCAACCTACTTCCCCGGCGCAAATGATAATGCCAGTGGAATTTCGATGTTGCTTTCTCTTGCAAGATATTATTCCAACATTGATCACCGACCGGAATACACAATGGTGTTCATTGCTTTCGGTGGCGAAGAAGTTGGGTTGATTGGTTCGCAATTTTTTGCCGCCTATCCGCTAATCAGTTTAAATAAAATCCGCTTCCTCATCAACATGGATATTATGGGAACCGGCGAAGAAGGAATTAAAGTGGTGAACGCAACAGAATATAAAAGTGATTTTGACCGCCTCGTTAAAATCAATGATGAATTTCATTTAATGAAAAGCGTTCAGCCACGAGGCAAAGCTGCGAATAGTGATCATTATCCTTTTTCAGAAAAAGGAGTCCGGTGTTTTTTTATTTACACACTCGGCGGCATCAGCGCCTATCACGATGTATATGACCGAGCCGAAACACTTCCGCTCTCCAAGTTCAACGATTTAGAAAAATTACTGAAGTTGTTTATTGATAGTTGTCAGTAGAATTCTTGTTGCTAAAATTTTTCTTTCAACAATTTCGCACGGAGTTCATGGAGGAAAAAAATCACAGAGGAAATTCTGAGAGTTTCAGCATTGTATTTCTCTGCATTCCCTGCATATTCTTCTCTGTATTTTCTCCGTGCGAAACATTATTACTCGAAATTATTTTTAAATAATTATTCTTTTCAAAAAAATTATTTGCCGAGCGAACTAAATTTCTATCTTGCTCGCACAAACCAAATTTTAAAATCATGAGACGAATTAGTTTTTTGCTTACTGTTTTATTGCTCATTGCAAATTATTCAATTTATGCAGCCAATAAAGTAACTGTTGCTTCAGGCAACTGGAACAACACAGCTGTTTGGGGCGGTGCGGTGCCACTTGCCGGCGACAACATAACGATAAGTGTCGGGCATACAATTAGTATTAATGTTAATCCGCCGAGTGTGGTAAATGTTATTGTCAATGGAACATTAAGTTTCGATGCAACAGGAACCGGCCGCACAATGACCGTTACCGGAACTCTTACCATAAATGCCGGTGGAATTTTAAATTGCGCAACACCGGGTTCAGCAACTATTCACACCTTAAATTACAATGGAACAGCCTTAACCAATAACGGAGCATTGAGTCTGATAAACGGAACCAATGTTTGCAACGCTGTAATTGGTGGAGCCGTGGCACAAACCATAAGCGGAAATGGTACTGCCACATTCAATAAATTAAAATTGAATAACACCGGCGGAAAATTTTCAATCACTTATGGCGGTGGATCTTTTTCAAGTACAATTACCAATACAACAAAAGTACTGACCTCATTTACCGTTGCAGATTCAATTGTTATTGCAAGAGGATTATTGATTTTAAACGGACAGGATAACAGCACACTTACACATACCGTTGGGAATTTAAAAATGGGTTCATCCACTTCCACTATGACCTCTTCCATCAACATCGGAAATGGTTCTGTTACAATAGATGTAAACACTGCAGTAATTATGAATGATGCTGCTAATGCTTCTGAAACATTTAATGTGAATGGAGTTTTTCAATCACCAAACATGACCCAATCGAATTCAGCCATTGCATTTGCCATGCTTGGCCCGAATTCAAACGGAGGAGCAAACAATAAAACCGTTTGCAATTTTAATGGCGATGTAAATATTCCGGATTTGCTTGGTGTTGTAGGAAACACAAGGCTTTATACCGGCACCGATCCGAAACGACCGGAGTTAAATTTTTCAGGTAATGTTTACATACAATATTTAAAAAGTTACACCATTGATATTCCACTCACATCGCAGGATATTTTTATCAAATCATTTTACTTCGGTTTGTTTGATTCATTGGGAACCCATCCTGTAATTACTTTAAACGGGGGAACAGAGGCTTCACCTAAAACATGGAATGTTCCATTTAATGTTTTTGATGCACCCATTCAAAATTCAAATCCACCAATCGGCGATCCGATTATTGCGTTGATTTCTGAATCAGCAACTGATTGGGTGGTGAACGGTGTGCGCGAAATTGTAAGCGGCAGTTCAATGGCCGTTCACTCCAACGATACATTAAAAGTGAATGGAATTTTAATTGTTGACAGTAATGGCGAAATAGCCGGATCAGAAACCGAAACCGATTCAACAGGATTTATTTCAACTGCCGGTCCGCTGTTAAAATTCGGATCAAACGGAACGATTAAAGTTTTAAATACCACTCTCGGAGGCGGCTTACTTTCAGAAGCAGCAAGTAATGTTGCCATCAAAAACCGCACTGCTGATTTTAACTGGAATTTATCAGCCATTAATTCAACCGGAAAAATTATATATGCTTCGGCTTCATCACAAAACATTACCGCTCGCACTTATAACAAATTATTTATTACCGATGCCGGCACAAAAACTTTGCTTGGTTCTGTTACTGCAAATGATTCGCTTTCTGCTTCATCGCCTCTGGCATTAAGTACTTTTAATTTGTCGGCCAAAAAAAGTGTATCAAACAATAACCTTGTTAGCGGAACCGGTGCCATTGTGTTAAATGGCACATCAGCACAAAACATTGGTGGCACATCAACCAATTGGGGAAACATAACATTGAGCAACAATGCAGGTGTTAATTGTGTAACCGATATCAATATGAATGGCCTTTTATTTTTTACTTCCGGAAAAATAAATACCAGTACCGGAGCAAAAATTAACATGGGTGCAGCTGCCAATTACATTGGAGCAAGTTCATCCAATTTTGTAAATGGTCCGATGTCAAAAACTACAACATCTACTACCCCATTTGTTTTTCCTTCAGGTGATGGAACCATTTACCGGAATTTTGAAATAACTCCTTCCAATTCAAATTCAACAACCTGGACCGGGCAGTATTTAGCATCTGCCTTTTCAAACACAATTTCATTAACCTCCCCAATCGTATCAGTTAGTAATCTTGAACACATTTTATTAACAAGAAGCGGAGCAACACCGGCTGATGGCAATGTAAAATTATACTGGGCAGCTGCAAGCGGATTTGCCGACACAATTGGTTTGCGTGTAGCAAGCTGGAGTGGCTCATCTTGGACCAATGCAGGAAAAATTGCTTCAACCGGAAATGCTGCATCAGGAACCATCACTTCTAATGTTGCATCAACATTCAATGCATTTACATTCGGAAGAGTTGCTGCAAATACAATTACAACCGGAGCTCTTGTTTCTGTTTCATTTTGTAAAGGAACAGTTGTTTTAGTTCCTTTTACATCAACAGGAACTTTTAATAATTTAAATATTTATACTGCACAATTGAGTGATGCGAGTGGAAATTTTGCATCGCCACTTTCGATTGGTGCATTGACTTCAACTGCAAACAGTGGAAATGTATCAGCTACAATTCCGTTTACTGTAGCAGATGGATTTGCATACCGGCTAAGAATTGTCAGCTCCAATCCATCAGTTACAGGCACCAATAACGGATCAGATTTTTCCATAACCTCACCTCCTGTTGTTTCAGTTACTTCTTCAGCCGGAAATTCAATATGTGCTTCAGGAAATACAACTTTGAATGTATTAGTGAGTGGTGGCAGTGCTCCATATGTTTATCTGTGGAACACCGGGGCAATTACAGCTTCCATTCAGGTTGGTGCAGGTACCTATTCAGTAACTGCAACAGATGCAAACGGATGTGTTGGAAATTATTCCATCAATATACTGACCACCACCTGCGATGTTCCAACTTCCGTTGCCTCATCAAACATCACCGGTACAAAAGCTACTATATCATGGACCGGCAGCAGTTGCGCTGTTAAATACCGAATTCAACTAAGGGTTCTTGGAGCTACAGCCTGGACATCGGTACTTGTGACTGCCCCAACCTCAACAAAAAATTTTACTACTTTATTACCACTGACTACTTATGAGTTCCATGTTCGTACAGAATGCAATTCAAACGGAAGCATTTCTTCAGCCTATTCCACAATACAAACATTTACTACTTTATGTAATTGTGAAAAACCGGCAACTGTTAATTTCACAAACATTACTCAAACAACAACCACTGTTAACTGGACCGGTAATGCCTGTGCTTTGAAATACAGATTACAATATCGCAAACAAGGAGTAACCGCATGGACCACCTCATTGATAACTGCACCAACCGCATTTAAAAACCTAACAGGTTTGTTAAGCAACACAACTTATGAAGTAAGAATGCGCAGTGATTGCAACGCAACCGGATCAGTAAATTCAGGATGGACAACCACTCAAACATTTACCACTGCATTGCGGTTAGAAGAAATTGCTGCGAATGTTTCAGGTTATGAATTAACGGTTTTACCAAATCCGACTGATGGAAAATTTATATTGAATGTAAATTCAATTGTTGATGGAAACGGAGAAATCAGAATCACCAATATTTTAGGACAAGAAATAATGAATGCAACCATTGAATTAAAGAATGGAGCAAACAATTTCAATTACAATTTAGAAAATGTTTCTTCCGGAATTTATTTCGTTGCATTGAAAACAAATGATGGCGTGATTACAAAAAAACTGAACATCAGTAAATAAATTTTCAATCCCCCTTTAAATTAAAATCCCGCTTCTCT
>JAHEZG010000146.1 GCA_023251195.1 Chitinophagaceae bacterium
ATTGAGATTTTACAATCTCAGGGATGGGAGTATGCAAACGGAAAAGAAATTTCGCCGGAGGGTTTGTATTGCGAGCGCGAAAAATCTTGCTTAACTTGAAAACGGAAACTCATCATAACTAACTGAAAATGAACGCTAATTTTGCTTAATTAGAAAACGGAATGATTAAAAACTGGATAAACAGAGCCATCGCCTTATTGGAGCATAGTTTACAACCAATGCCACAGGAATTGAATGAACTGGATTGGAAAGAAACCTTGTCGCCCAATAACGAAAAACTCGCCAGACATTTATCAGCATTTGCCAATTTGCCCGGTGGTGGTTTCATGGTTTTTGGTGTGGAGGACAGCACCGGAAAACTAAATGGAATTTTGCAAAAACAAGCAACAGATATTATTGAAAAACTAAGCAGTCTCGGCAGAGATACTGTTACTCCTGTCATAAAACTGGATCATAGTATTGAACTCTTTCAGAATGTACCATTACTATTTGTGTTTGTAACAGAAAGTGTAACCAAGCCGGTGCACTTGAAAAGTGGAACTATTGAAAATACATATATAAGAAGTGGAGGTACTACACGCAAAGCATCACGACAGGAAGTTGGTGGCTTATTGTTGAACAGTAAAACACCACAGTTTGAGGAACTTCATTGTTCATCGCTGAAAAGCGAACAGGAGATTTTGAATTTGCTCGACTACCGAAGTATTTTCAAATTGCTGAACAAACCAGTGCCTCAAAATAATCAGGAAATTTTGCAATGGCTTATTGATGAAAGAATGATTGAACCCATTGATGGAGCAGGATATTATGTTACAAATTTTGGAGCATTGGCAGCAGCACACAATCTGCACGACTTTGATAGTTTGTCAAGAAAATCAATTCGACTTATACGATACGAAGGAGTGAATAAACTTAAAACTGAAAAAGAATATCCGGGTTCAAAAGGCTATGCTATCGGCTTTAGTGGACTCATTAGTTTTATAAGAGCATTACTTCCAAGCAGTGAAATAATTAAGAATGCACTGAGAACAGAAACATCGGTATATCCGGAAATTGCACTTCGTGAAATTATTGCTAATGCTTTAATACATCAGGATTTTACCATTAGAGGATCGGGACCAATGATTGAAATTTTTGATGACAGAATTGAAGTTTCAAATCCAGGAAAATTATTGCCGACGAAAAAAATTGATCGCTTGATTAGAACAACACCTGAATCAAGAAACGAAATTTTAGCCGCTGCTTTCAGGCGATACAACATTTGTGAGGAAAGAGGTTCAGGTTTTGAAAAGGCGGTGGCAGCCATAGAGTTGTTTGGTTTACCACCGTTGAAATTTTCTGAAACAGAAAATTCATTTCGCGTAATCATGTATAGCCCACGGAAGTTTGCTGACATGACTGTTGAAGAAAGAATTGAAGCAGCTTATCAGCATAGCATTATCAAATATTTTTCAAGCGGAGGCTTGACAAATACCAGTTTGAGAGAACGATTCAGAATGCATGAAAAGCAGAGACCACAAGTTTCTTTGGTAATAAAAGAAGCCTTGCGTTTAGGAAAAATAAAACCGAAAGACCCAAATAATGAATCAACAAAATTTGCAGAATACATTCCATATTGGGGTTAAAGGTTTGCTTAATTCTAAAACGGAAAATCCTGCAAACAATTGATACAACTACATCTGGTGTTTAATTTGAAAAAGTAAACGAAAGAATAATTTGAATTGCGATGCAATCACGAACGCAAAAAAAAAGAAAAAGAAGTGAGTAAACCCATCACCGAAAATCTTATTGAAGAATCAGCAATAGAAATATTGCAATCGCAGGGATGGGAGTATGCAAACGGAAAAGAAATTTCGCCGGAGGGTTTGTATTGCGAGCGCGAAAATTATCAGCAGATAATTTTAACCACTCGCTTGCGCAGTGCTATCGCAAAAATAAATCCGCACATACCGACTGAGGCGCAGGAGTCCGCCGTGCAAAAAGTGTTGCGAATTTATTCGCCGCAACTGTTACACAACAACGAGGAGTTTCACAAACTGTTAGTTGAGAAAGTAAAAATCCCGTACCAGCAAAACGGTTATGAGCGCAGTCACGAAGTGGCGCTCATTGATTTTGAAAACACTTCGAACAATCAGTTCCTGGTGGTAAATCAATATACCATCATCGAGAACAATCAGAACAAGCGACCCGATGTGATTCTGTTTGTCAATGGAATTCCGTTGGTGGTGATTGAACTGAAAAATGCAAGCGATGAAAACGCAAACATACTGAGTGCCTACAAACAAATTCAAACTTACAAGGCAATCATCCCTTCGTTGTTTACTTACAATGCCGTGTGCATCATCAGCGATGGGTTGGAATGTAAAGCAGGAAGTGTATCAGCCGACCTCAGCCGCTACATGACCTGGAAAAGTCACGATGGAATAAAAGATGCATCGCGTTTCAAACCGCAATTAGAAACTTTACTGAAAGGAATGTTGCAACCTGTTACACTTTTGGATTTGGTGCGCAACTTCATTGTGTTTGAGAAAACAAAAAGAGAAGACACAAAAACAGGACTCACACAAATTTTCACTGAGAAAAAATTAGCTGCCTACCATCAATACTATGCAGTGAACAAAGCCGTG
Source organism: Chitinophagaceae bacterium (assembly GCA_023251195.1). Lineage (GTDB taxonomy): Bacteria > Bacteroidota > Bacteroidia > Chitinophagales > UBA10324 > UBA10324. The sequence continues at coordinate 2,628 of JAHEZG010000146.1, forward strand.
CAATCAAGCATCACTGCATCAGGAGTGAATGGCGATAAGCGCGGCGGTGTGGTGTGGCACACGCAAGGTTCCGGGAAAAGTTTGTCAATGGTTTTTTATTCGGGCAAACTTATCACCGCACCCGAAATGCGCAACCCAACTATTGTAGTTATCACCGACCGCAATGATTTGGATGACCAGTTGTTCGACACCTTTGCGGCATCGGTGCAACTGTTACGGCAGGAGCCCGTGCAGGCAGAGAGCCGCGAGCACCTGAAAGAATTATTGAAAGTGGCGAGTGGCGGAATTGTGTTTACCACTATTCAGAAATTTATGCCCGAAGGTCACAAATCAGTTTACGACCAACTCAGCGACCGGAAAAATATTGTGGTGATTGCAGATGAAGCGCACCGCACACAGTATGGCTTCGAAGCAAAACTGGTGGATGAAAAAGATGCAGTCACCAAGGAAGTAATCGGAAAACGAATTGCGTATGGGTTCGCTAAGTATATGCGCGATGCCATGCCCAATGCCACTTACATTGGTTTCACCGGAACACCCATCGAAGGCACTGATGTAAACACGGCGCAGGTGTTCGGCAATTACATTGACCGCTACGATATTAAAGATGCTGTAACAGATGGAGCGACTGTAAAAATTTTCTACGAGAGTCGTTTGGCAAAAGTGAATTTAGACAGTGAAGGAAAAAGATTGATTGAAGAGTTTGATGAATCGCTGGAACAGGATGAAGAAATTACTGAGAAACAAAAAGCAAAAGCAAAGTGGACGAAGCTCGAAGCGATAGTAGGAAACGAAGACAGAGTAAAAAATTTAGCCAACGATATTGTCACACACTTTGAAAAACGACAAACTGCATTAGAAGGCAAGGCAATGATTGTTGCCATGAGCCGCCGCATAGCAGCAGATATTTTCAGAGAGATTATTGCATTGCGCCCACAGTGGTACAGCGATGACATGAATAAGGGAGTGATTAAAGTAGTGATGACCACCAACAGTGCCGATGGTCCTGAAATAGCACGGCACTACACCACCAAGCAACAGCGCAAAGATTTATCGGAGCGCATGAAAGACCCCGATGATGAATTGAAAATTGTAATCGTGCGCGACATGTGGCTCACAGGTTTTGATGCGCCATGTTTGAATACGATGTATGTAGATAAGCCGATGCGCGGTCACAATCTCATGCAGGCAATTGCAAGAGTGAATCGTGTTTTCAAAGACAAGCCCGGAGGTTTAGTAGTTGATTACTTAGGCATCGGCACTGATTTGAAAAAAGCACTTTCGTTTTATAGTGATGCAGGTGGCAAGGGCGACCCTGCAGAGAGTATTGCAAAAGCTGTAACAGTTTTCTTAGAAAAATTAGAAGTGGTGCAGCAAATGTTCAACGAAGACAGCCGCACCAGAAAAGATATTTTAGTAGAAGAACCCGATTCGTATTACGAGAATAGTTTCAAATTTAATTACAGAAGATTCTTTGCTGTTGATTCAAGAGAAAAACTCTCCATCATTCTGCAAGCGGAAGAACATATACTCGGATTGCAGGAAGGCAAGGAAAGATTTATTCGTGAAGTGAGTTTGCTCAGTCAAGCGCTTTCACTTTGCATCACACGCGATGAAGTGCATGCGCACTTACCCGAAGTTGCATTCTTTCAGGCAGTGAAAGCACGGCTCGTAAAATTTGCAGCACCCGGCACAGGAAGAACAGATGTAGAAATTGAAACTGCGATAAAACAAATAGTTGACGAAGCACTGAGCAGCGATAAAGTGATTGACATTTTTGATGCAGCAGGAATGAGCAAGCCGGATATTTCGATTCTCTCCGATGAGTTTTTGCAGGAGGTAAAAGGAATGCAGCACAAAAATCTTGCGCTTGAATTATTGAAGAAGATTCTGAATGATGAAATAAAAGCAAGGGCAAAAACAAATCTGGTAAAGAGTAAAAAATTATTGGAGATGCTGGAGTCAGCTATCAAACGCTATCACAACAACTTACTTTCAACAGCAGAAATTATTCAGGAGTTAATTGATATTGCGAAGGATGTAAAAGCAGCAGATGCAGAAGGAGAAAAATTAGGAATGACAACTGATGAAGTTGCTTTCTACAATGCACTCGAAATTAACGACAGCGCAGTTGCAGTACTCGGTGATGTAACACTCCGCAAAATTGCCATCGAAATTGCAGACAAAGTCAGAGCGAACACAACAATAGATTGGAGTATCCGCGAAAGCGCAAGAGCCAACCTGAAAAGATTAGTCGCACGCACATTAAGAGTGTACGGCTATCCCCCCGACAAAAGTGAAAAAGCAATCGAAACAGTTTTGAAACAAGCGGAATTGCTGGCGGATAATCTGGTGGATTAAGATTTCACACCTTCTTGCACTTCTTCTTGCTTGTGGTCGGCACTTTCAATCACCTGATTTATTTTCTCCACTTGTTCGCGCAACTCCGTTAATGTCATTGCAACTTCTGAATGCTGCTCTTGAATTTCATTCAGTTTTTCTTCGTGCTGATAATTCAAATTCCTAATGATTTGCTTTGTGCTTCCAACTTGCACATTGTAAACGACAATTGCAATTGCAAGAACTCCCACAACTATTATTCCGGTGGTTATTAAGATTGGGGTCCAGTTTGTAGTTCCAGGGGCTAAAGGCGCAATGGTGTTTGAACTACCGTACATGTCATTAAAGTTGCTTGGTCTAAATGTTGGTTGATTCATTTTGGTTTTTTGTGAATGATGATCCAATCTTTATTCTCAGGATGTTGCTCCGTGCCGTATTCATACAACCAGTTGACTTTTTGTTTAGTTAAAGTATTGATACCTTGCTGCACACCCAGGCTGATATCTATCACCTCATGCTGTAACAGGTTTTTTTGAAGTTGACAGTATCCGTTGATTTCGTATTTATTGAAAAGCACTGAAAGCTTCTTATCAATCAATCGCAGCTGTTTCTCGTGCTGGAAGGTTGAATTGTTCAGTTCGCGACGGCGGTCATTTCCGGCATCCTCACCGCATGACGGACAACAATATTCCTGTCTGAAATCAGTAGGAATGTATCGCTTGCCATGATTACAATTTTTGTTTTTACAAATTCTCTCAGGATACCTTCGTTTGGATCTTGAAATGTATGTGCAGGTGCTCATAAGAATCGTGCACTTTACATTCTGATGGCTGCATTAAGACCCTTGTACTCGCGGATTGTACCACTAGCAATTTTAAATGCGAAGCCCAATAGGTAAACAACGGCGAGTGTCCCTGCAACAATAACTACAACTTTAATTGCCGGGTCTTTCATAAGAATTTTTATTACGCCTGTTGCGGTATTTTCTGAATTTGATTCTGTATTCATGATTTTGATTTTTATGATTTGAAAAATTCGATTTGAAATGATTTATTTTTTGTCGAGAAAATCAATGATGGATTGGTGATTATAGTATGTCCGACCACCTAGTTTTTTAAACTTTAAAATTTTTCGTTTGCGTAACTCCCACAACGAGGTAGTTCCGCGTTGTAAAAGTTCCTTAGTTTGTTCTTCTGATAACCATTCACCGAGCGTGGAATTATGAGTTGTTGGAATTTGCCTTACAAGATTTTCGAGTTGTTCAATTTTTGAATTTTGCCGGGCAAATTCAGTTTTAATAAATGTAAAAAGGTCCATCTTAGGTGTGTTAAATCACGAGCGCTAAGTTCCAGTATCATGGTTTCTAAAACATGAAAACGGCAATCGGAATCTGAGGAGATTTTGAAGGGGTTATAAAAAATTCCCCAGATTTAGTTCTGCAATGATTTGCCTTTTTGAAAATTTTTCATACGGTCAACCATCATACTCTCATAGTTTTCCTTCTTGATTTTCTTATTGCTCAGGTCTGGAAATAATTCAGATGCCAACCATTTGAAATATGGAAGCAACAACATGTAATTGTAGGATTCAGAAATTCCTTTGTTGAATGGTTTCGCTACCGGCACATCTTTTTCAATATCCTGTAATATTAATTTTTGCCAGAAGCTCATATCAAATTCAAGTAGCTTCATAATGATTCCTTTTTCATTCATTGCGGTTGGAAGAGTTATGTTGCGATTCTTATATTCTTTTTTTAATTCTTCATCAGTCATTTTAAGTTTTTCATAAGAACTGATTTCCTTATCGAATTTTTTAAGCACCAATTTAAACTGACTGAATTTTTTAAAGTCTCCAGGATAATTGTTTGCATAATTTATAGTTGCACTTTTTATATTTTCTTCATTGGATTTATAATATGACATAAACATTCCTAATAACAAATTTTCAATTATAGAATTTGAATATTCAGAAACAGAAGCAGGAAAATTTGAAGACATTATTTCTTTAAGGAGTTTAATAATTTTAAGAACGATAAATTTCTTTGGTAAGAATTCAAATTTAAAATGAGCGACCATGTTTTTAATATTTTGATTTAAGTATTCATCGCTCTCCTTATCTTCTGGTAATTTTCTAATTGTTCGATATTTATCTTTTTCAATTCTTTCTTCTGTGCTTTTAAAAACAAGTGATTCCAAAGCTCTGCCAATATGATTTAGATTCATTGACAAATAAGCAAATGCTAATACAACATCCATTACTTTGCCGCTTCTTGCTTCTTTGATACCGTCACTTGTAATCAAATAAGGATTCGTTTTATTGTTATAAAGAACTTTTTGATATTCCTTTTTCAATTCTTCTTCATTCTTAATTTCATACTTTGAATGAACCGGCAAAAAGTTCGAATATGTATTAAATTTTTTTCTAACTCCTTCGACGGTCAATCCCTTTTCAGAATTGATTATGTAAAATGAATGATTATCAATTTTTAAAGTATCCCAAATAAAAATAGGTAGCGCCCATTCATCGTATCCAATTCGCTTTCCAATTTGATCTCCTATTTCCATCTTAGAGAATTTTGTTTAAGTGAGTTGCGGATTTCTGCAACATTTTATTTGTAACCTTAGCATAAATCTGAGTGGAGCGAATACTTCGGTGTCCAAGTTGTTTTCCAGTAACCTCCATTGAAATATCGTTTTCCAGAAATATTGTTGTGGCTGCGGTGTGCCTTGCAACATGGTGCGTCAATGGTTTTTCAATTTTTACAAGTTCAGCAATAACTTTCAGGTAAACATTTAATTTCTGATTAGTAATTCGAGGGAGCACATAACCAGTCATCTTTCTTTCACTTTCATATTTTTTAAATATTTCAACTGCTTTATTCAGCATTGAAATTCGGCTTTGCTCATCAGTTTTTTTCTGAATAAAAGTAATCCAATAATTTTTCCAATCGCGTTGAATGTTGTTTTCTTTCAATGAAATTGCATCAGTAAATCTTAATCCGGTGTAAACGGAAAATAGAAAAATATCTCTGACTCTTTGCAAGCATTTATTATTTCCAAGCGAATGTTTTTTCAACGATGTTAATTCGTCCGATGTAAGAAATGTTAACCTGCCCGGAACATTTTTTATTTTAAATCCTCTGTAAGGATTTTCTGCAAGCAACTTTTGTTCTATAGCCTTGTTTAAAATTGTTTTGAATTTGATGTGATATTTATTGATTGAATTCCTCATCAGATGCATTGGATAACTTTCGTTGCCATTACATAAGAAATATTCAAAATCATTTATGAATTTTAGATCAACCTCACTAAGATACTTATGGTTTTTATTCGTTGAAGTCATGAAATTTTTAAGATGACAGATTGCGGAATTAAAACTTTTTTGTGTAGAAACTTCGTATAAGCTGTTTCCTTTTATATTTTTTTCATAATGTTCTATCAAAAATACTTTCAATTTTGGATTCTCGTATTCACCACCAAGAAACTGATTTTTTAAATTAGTAATACTTAAGACCTTGTTATTGTACTTCAGAAAATTATAGGATTCATCAAGGTCGTGCTCAATAGCAGCAAGTGATTTGTTCAATGGCGATTTGGTTTTTAATCGCTGCGTTATTTCGTCCCAATCGTTGGGATTTTTAAGCGTAAGTTTTGTAGAGAGTTCAAACTTCTCCCTGTTCAAAATCACTCGTGCATAGATCGGAATCTCTCCGTTCATTTTAATTCTCTTTTCATTGAGAAAAAAATTAATTGTCATGTTTTTAATCATGGTAAATTGGATTTGGGTTTTGGTGAAACATTTATTTTGGTCATGTTGAAACAATGTTGAAACATTTCACGGATAAATGTGAAAAGAAAAAAAAGGATAAAACGCTGAAAACCGCGCCCAGAAAGGGTTTGAAGAAATACGAAAAAATACGAAATACGAAAAAGTGGTCCCGTTAGGAATCGAACCTAAATCTGGAGTTTCGGAAACTCACATTCTATCCGTTGAACTACGGGACCAAAGCTTCAATTTGAAGATGTGCTGATTTGAAAATTTGAAGATGTAGTTTCAAATTTTTCGGCTGCAAATATGAAAAACTATTTGAGATGAATTGATGTATTCCATTTTCAAATTTTCAAATCTCCAAATTTTCAAATCGGGACTAAACTTTTTTATTGAGAAACTGTTGTTTAGATTGAATCTAAAGTTGACTTTTGCACTCTGAAAATCACAAGCCGATAAATGGAAGACAGCGATAAAATATTGGATGAACTCACAACCACCGAATACAAGTATGGTTTCGTG
>JAHEZG010000147.1 GCA_023251195.1 Chitinophagaceae bacterium
TTATGGTATCACTTACTAATCCGCAAGAACTTGAAATAGTTGCCCAATAAGTTCCGGACGCAGTTACTGAAATTTGTGAAGCAGTGACACCGGTTGACCAAATTGTAGTAGCGTTTCCGGAAACGAGAATGATATTGATCGAATTGCAAAATGATGAATCAGTACCCAGATTCAATGTAGCCGGAGCGAGGTAACTTAAGGTGGTGGTTATGATACTATCACAACCATGAATATTCGAAAGTGTGTCAATATAAATTCCGCCGGTATTTACAATTAAACCTGAAGGCAAAGTATAAACCTGTCCGGCACATAAAACCTGATTTACTGTAACTGTATCCAATGGATATACAGCAACGGTAGTGGTTACAATGCTGTCAATACCTGCAAATGAAGATGGAATGGTATCGATATAAGTTCCTGATTGATTGACAAACTCTCCTCCCGGCAATTGGATTGAATCGCCCAGACAGAAAGATTCAATCTGACTTAAGCAAGGAAGAATGAAGTTTATTGTATCACTTAAAATCTGACACGAATTATTTACAAGTACTTGAACTGAGTATGGAACATTAGGTGACAGACCACCAATTTTATTTGAAATGCTGCCTACTTGATTTGAGGTTGAAGAAATAATTGAATTATTCTGATCGAACCAGATGAAAGAATAAGGAGTGGTAAGATTTCCATTCTGTACAATAACTGCAGCAGAATCAGGGCACAATGCATTAATAGCGAGCTGAAGATTTGCAGTGCCATTCACACAAGTACTTTGCGGATCAACAACTGCAACAAATCCACTTCCCGCCACATAAAGTAAATTGTTAACCGGATTCATAACAATGTCGTGCACATAACTTTGATTTCCGCCGGTAATTTGAAATGTGTCGACCGGAATAAAAGCAGAACCGCTAAAATGATATTGTATGATTTTTCCGATATTGCCTAAATACAAGTCATTACAATTATCAGCGTGAATGCCGGCATACATTAATCCCGTTGAAAATGAACCGATCGTACTGCTTGCTATTTGTGTTCCGGTTAATTGATTAAAAGCATTCAGATACATACCATCATAATAAAAAACATAATTTACATTATTAGCCAGGCAATTTATTCCCTGCGACCAGATATAACCGTAAGGCTTGTTTTGGTCATAGTAGGTGGCCGAAGCACTCACCACATTCCATAAAAGACCAGAGTAAGAAGAATTAAGTTTCAATAAATGCTGATGAACTGATGAGCTGAATGAATTTAAAAACATGTAGGATTCACCTTGATTATTAAGTGTAGCATTAATAATATCCTGGTGATAAATGCTGCTTCCTGTAATGTTTGATGCCACAACTCCACCGGTCACGGTATCAACAATTCCAAAATTAATTTCACTGTTAGTGCCGCCACCCATTGCAATTAAATTCCCATTCGCGCAATTAAATTTCATTTCCCATATCTCTTGAAAATTCGGATTGATTGAAGTAACAAAATTATCGTAAACACCCGCCGTTGTCAGCCGAATTATTCTGGCTCCGTTCAAAATAAAACCCTGACTGATATAAACTTTTGAAGTAACCTTATCTACTATAAAATTACCAGCATCATTATCCGGGTCATCGCCAATGGCCTCCCAGTTTATTGAAGCTACATAGCCTAAAAATGTCCAGATTAAATTGCCGGCCAGATTGTACTTGGCAACTTTACACCTTGCAGTAGCAGTAGTAGTTTGCCCACCGCCACCGCCATAAACATATAAGTTTCCGGAAGCATCAAAGTCAATATCATATCCGCAGTTATTTGAATTTTCCTGAGCACTCAAGGTGGCGCCGGTCAAAGTGGAAATAGCTGTAACCCACGGATCAATAATTAAATCTTTATTGTTGTCGTATCCAATTGCCGTTTCAAAGTGAATTATATTTTTGAAAATGGAATAATTTACTATTACACTTTTTCCATCTTGATAAAATGCGTGCAGGTCCTTTTCAATGAATGGACAAACTCGGTTGTCAATTATTAACGCTCCATTTTGCAGATTCAATTTAACGGGAACTGATGAGTAATAGGTAAACTGGTATTTACTTAAATCGGCTCCTGGTTTTACATGAAGTGAATATTCAATTCCACCTGAATCAGGCAAAGTAAAACTCACATCAATGCCAGGGAAAATTTCCTGATAGGTAATTTTTTTATATCCATAACTAATAAGTTTCTTATCGCCATAGCTGAAATAGTGTGGCGACCTTTCTTCTTTTATAATTCTGACACTTGGGTTCGAATTGATCCATTGCATGTGAAGCCAGGTAGTTTCAGAATTTTCTTGATGCTTTTTTATATCAAGTTCTTCCTCCTCTTCGCTTTCCTCCCGCATATTTTTCTGATTCGAAGTATTTTGTTTTTTAGGTTTTTCTATTTTAAAATCAACTCCGCTTTTCGAAAAATAAACACATTCACTATTTTTTTCAACGCCAAAAACAATTTCTGTTTTTAAATCATCAGAATGAAACTGTCCATTGTTTTCGATGAAATAATTGGTTTGAAAAACATCAAAGGAATTCCAAGCAAATTTCTTTTGCTGTCCACTTAAATTCAAGGAAGCAATAAGAACTAAACAAATAATTAAAGCATATGTTTTCACTTAAAAAAAATAATTTTTATGAAAAGTAAAAAGATTTATTTGATATTTATAATTCTAGTAATATTTTTTTATGAAGTGGATAAAACAGGCGGAAATATCAATTAACTTCTTCTGGACTTCCTCCTTTGTTTAATCCTCTCCCTATGGTTGAAAGTCCGGAGTCTGTGACCTAACCATTCTCACTAAAAGAATGAAACTGTCCTGCGTAACATTCATCACTTATTATTTCCCGAAGAGGTCTAATTAAACTATAAAATTTTTTACAGAAAAAATATTATATAAATGAAACGCTACCCTCCACTTTTAATTATTAATCCAACTATAGCTGCCGCAAGAATAATATATGGCTCTTGCAACTTCTTTTTATAAATCAATAATAACAAAGCCGCAACAGCAATAAGCACAGTTGGCAAATCAGTAATGCTTCGCATACCAATTATAACAACTGCTCCAACCAATGCCCCTACAACTGCACCGGTAATTCCATCAACAAATGCTTTTATACTTTTATTCTTGGCAATTTTTTTAAAGTATGGAGCAGGAATAACGGTAAATAAATAACAAGGTAAAAAAGTAGCAAGTGCAGCTACGCATGCGCCTGGAAAACCTGCTACTAAGTAGCCGATGAATCCAACAGTTATAACAACTGGTCCCGGAGTAATCATCGCTACTGCAACAGCATCTACAAATTGTTTTTCATTCAGCCAGTGATATTCATTCACCACTCCGCCATGCAAAAAAGGAACGATGGCGAGTCCGCTTCCGAAAACAAATGCTCCTGCTTTTGCAAAGAAGATAGCAATCTGTAACAGTGTTGAATTTTCATATTCCCAAAATCCGATTCCGGAGAGTAAAACAATACTTGCTGCTCCGCCATTCATCCAAGTTGGTGGCGCTTTAATCATCATGTATAAAATTCCAGCGCCGATAAAAAGAAAAATATTTTCTGATTGAGTTAGAACTGTTACTATTAATCCAACTGCAAATAGTATCCACAGCAACCAATTTGTACTGAACGATTCAACATTGAATTTACCAATTGATTTTGCAGTGAGTTTGTAACTGCTCATTGCAATTATTCCAATCACCGCAGCGCCTACTCCATAAAAAACTGCTTGCATCCATGGCAGTCCTCCAAAAAGTTTGTAAGCAATTCCAATCAGCAATACCATGATGAATGATGGAATGATGAAACCCAATCCGCAAAGAGTTGCACCAATAATTCTGTAATGCACAAAGCCAAGATAAATTCCCAACTGCGCAGCCAGCGGCCCCGGAGCCAGTTGTGCAAGTGCTAACCCCTCCTTGTATTCTTCTTCCGAAATCCATTTTCGATTCTCTACTAAATCGCGATGCATGTAACCGACTAATGCAACCGGTCCGCCAAAACCTGAGTAACCAAGTTTAAAAAAATATTTTACCAATTCAAGCAATGTATAGGAAGGCGCTGTATTTGAATTCATATTCAAATATGCATTTAAAAAATTTTAACCGGTCGAAATTGAATTGTATTCCAGGTAAATTTTAAATGCAGTGATCAAATGCTCAATTATTTACCTGATTAATGTTGCATTTCCTTTTAACATAAAAACAGCACCTGAAATATTATCACGATAGCGTACTACATAAATATATACCCCAATTGCACAAGGCATTTCATTAGATGTTCCATCCCACCCTGAATCGCCACCCGAATAAAAATAAATTAATTGCCCCCAACGGTTATAGATTTCATACTGCATTAACGATGCATTTCCAATTCGAATCGGGAAAAGAAAATCATTTCGTCCATCTGTATTTGGTGAAAAAGCATTTGGCATTATGTATTCGCCCGGGCATTCAGATATATTTATTGTATCAACTGACACCCCGCAAGGATTATTTACATCTGCCCAATAAATTCCTGCTGAAGGAATATTAATTGCAAGTGTGGTAGCACCTGTTGACCATAAAATATTTTGAGCATTCGTATAGGCAATTAAAAAGTAGCCGGCCGGATTGCACAACACGGTATCGGTTGGTAGAACAATATAAGGAATCGGATCGGCACTGATCAATACGGTATCGATTGCTGCACCACATAAATTACTCACTCCAACTATCAGCAATCCCGGGGTACTTATACTTACTTGTGGTGTGATTGCATTATTCGACCATAAATAATTACATGCTATGCAACTTACATCATAGCTGATTGAAAAATTTCCGCAGAAGGTTGTATCGGTTCCAAGATTAACTTGTGGCGGTGCTGCCTGAATAATTTGAATGGTATCTGAAACCGTTCCACAACTGTTATTCAATTGAACCCAGTAAGCGCCTGCCTGATTAATTAATACAGTTTGATTGGTTGATCCATCGTTCCACAAATAAGAAATTGCATTTGTTCCACCGTTTAATATTCTTGAAAAGTTTGTGCAATAAAGTGTGTCGGCACCAAGTGAAGAAACCGGAAGAGATGATTGTGTTATAGTAATTGTATCGGTTGCAATGCCACAAGCATTAGAAACATTTACCCAATAAATTCCGGCAGCATTCACATTTAAGGTTGACGCATTGCTTCCGGTTGACCACAAGTAAGAAGCGCCTACATTTGTTGAAGCCAACAACTGATTGAATGCCGAGCAAAACAATGTATCATTTCCCAATGAAACAGCAGGTGCTGATAATTGTGAAAGAACAATTGAATCTGTTATAGTTCCGCAGTTGTTTGAAATAATAACCCAGTAAGTTGATGGAAGATTAACATTAATAGTTTGCACAACACTTCCTGTTGACCATAAATAGTTTACTCCTGAATTATTTGCATTGAGTAATAAATTAAAATTGCTGCAATAAGTAGTATCATTCCCTAAAGCATAAACAGGTGGCGACGCAATTGAAATATTTATTGCGTCGGTTTGAGTTGCGCAAGCATTCGTAATTGTTACTGCATAAGTACCTGCTGCATTTAAACTGATGGTTTGTGTGATTGCTCCGTTTGACCATTGATAACTACTTCCGGCATTCCCTGCATTCAGCGTCACAGATTGTCCATTGCAAATCGTGGTATCGTTTCCAAGATTCAATGAACCTGATGCGGCTACAGTTATAACTATCGAATCGCTTACAGTGCAGTTTCCATTTCCGACAGCCACCCAATAATTTCCAGAAGAATTAACTGTTACGGATTGTGTGGTTGCTGTAGTATTCCACAAGTATGTTTGACCTGGGTTTCCGGCATCAAGTGTTAAAGTTTGCCCATTACAGATTATGGTATCGTTACCAAGATTAACAGCAAAAGTATTTTGAATGGAAACAACAATGGTATCGCTTCCCTGACAAGCGCCGTTATTTACACTTACCCAAAAAGTATCACTTGTGTTTATGGAAATAGTTTGTGTTGTTGCACCTGTACTCCATAAATATGTTGAACCTGCATTTCCGGCATCCAATAGTGTGGGTTGGCCATTGCAGATTGTTAAATCGGGACCAAGATTTACCCCTACATTAATTAATGATGCACAGTTATAAGTGTTTGAAGAAAGATTGGTTAATATATTTTCCATCAACTGAGTGGAAGTATTCTGATTCACCCAATCCTGATCGGTGGTTTGAATCACGCGACCGCCATTTGTATTTGGAGCGCAATAAATAAAACCAAAGTAATCGCCGCCAAATTCTAAAAATGGTTCTACAATGCTGCACGCTCCCGGCAAGCCCCGGCATCCATACCAATAATAACTTAATGGACTAACAACATTATTGGTAGTGCCAAGACTCCCAAGAATATTCATTGGAACAAGTGTTCCTGAAATGGTGCCGAGATAATTAAATGGCCCGCCACCAAACTGCGCCACTATGTTCTCAAACAACGCGTTTGTATTGTAGGCCGAACAATTGTATTCACCATTTATATAAGCACGCCCTCCTTGGCCAATGTAGGCAGCAACATTTGTCATAGCTACTGCTGAAAGTGTTATTACACCCGAAGAAATAATCAGGATATCGGTACCGGCAAAAAATGCGGTTGTATTTAAAGTTGATTGCGGATTAATAGTAGCGGTATAACCCATTCCGGCAGCAACTGTTTGCCAGTTTACATCCATCACATGACCAGAATTGTAGCTCTGGCTTTCAATGATGGTAACATTTTGAGCAAGCGAAATATTTGTAATAAACAGTAATAAAATAAAAATGCACCTGATGAATTTCACTTTAAAAAATTATTATGGTGTAAAGCTAATGGATTGAATTGCATGTTTTCAAATTCAAACTAACCTGTCATCTTACCATTTGAGATTTGGTTGAATGGAATTTAAAAAATTATAAAAATCAAAATGACTTTTAATTGTTTTAATCTGTATCACTTTTTCCAGCATACATAAACCAACGCAGGTGGAACATTGATGGGTGCAAATTTTACTTCTACCCTATCAAACATTCTTTTAAATCTTCCAAGTGTAGATGGTGAATATTGAAACTGAATCATTGCCTTTCCGGTTTTCAGGATAGCATAAGAACCTGCTAATATTCTTGTAACAGTATTGTTTGGAATAATAGCAAGTGGTAAAGATGAAACAACATAATCAGGCGAACCAAGGTTATGTTCCGCTAAAACAAGTGATGCCTTTTCTGCTGGGCAATTGAAAACTGTCAATCGTTTATCATCAATTTTATGAAGCGCTTCCATAAAATTATTGTTGATTTCAAACACAATCAGTTTTGCATCAGGGCGCATTTTTTTTAACAATGCCCTGGTAATATTTCCGGTGCCGGGGCCATATTCAATAATCAATTTTGCCTGTGTAAAATCAATGGGCTTTACCATTTGATGAATCAGGTATTTTGAACTCGGCCACACTGCGCCAACTTGCTTGTTATCTAAAAACTGACCGAGAAATTGAAAATGCTTCAAACTGTTTTTCGTTTATGAAATTAAATTAGCAGATATCAAGCGGATAAATTCTGCCCGCGTTGTATTCTCTTCAAATACTCCTTTGAACGCGCTGGTGGTTGCAACGCTGTTTTGTTTTTGAACACCGCGCATCATCATACACAAGTGTCGTGCTTCAATAACAACAGCAACCCCCAATGGTTTTAAAGTGCTGTCAATGCAATTTAAAATTTCATGAGTGAGTCGTTCCTGCACCTGCAATCGTCGTGAATAGGCATCAACAATTCGTCCGATTTTACTCAAACCAACGATATATCCATTTGGAATATAGGCAATATGAGCACGACCAAAGAATGGCAGCAAATGATGTTCGCACATACTGTACACTTCAATGTCTTTCACAATCACCATTTCGCTGTAATCTTCTTTGAACAATGCGGATCGCAAAATTGCTTCAGGGTCCAGTTGATTTCCATGAGTAAGAAACTGCAGTGCTTTGGCTGCGCGCAATGGAGTTTTTAATAATCCCTCTCGACTAACATCTTCACCAACGCCCGAAAGTATTGAGGCATAATTTTCTGTAAGGTGTTCTGTGGTTTTTCCGTCGAACAATTCGTTCTTGGCGTAACGGGTAATTTTCTTTTTCGGCATAAATTGTTTTGCGAAGTAAGTCAATTTTATTCACCAAAATACTCGGTATAAATATTATCTGTTTCCCATAGTTTTATGCAATGCAGTTTACATTCTTTAATGTATGGCTCAAGCATTTTCCAAATCTCTATGGATAAATTTTCGGTTGTCGGAAATTTATCTTTCAGTTCAGGCACATCAAGGTTCAGATTTTTATGATCGAGTTTGTTGAGCACCTGCTCCTTAATTATTACACTCAACTCTTTTACATTCATAATAAAACCGGTTTCAGGGTTCGGTTGACCTTTTACCGTTACATACAAATCATAATTATGGCCATGCCAGTTTTTATTGGCCCACTTGCCAAATACTTCCTTGTTTTTTTCTTCACTCCAGTTACCATTTATAACCTGGTGCGCAGCATTAAAATGTTCTTTTCGGGTAAGGTAAACCAATTGTAATCTTTTTGCGAAGATAATTGTCAAAGGCATACTTCAACAAACACTGAATGACATACTTCAATCGCGAATTGAAAGAATACTTTGAAAGATTTTAGATTTGGCCAATGAATATTTTGATTGTTGCAGCTACACATCAGGAACTATCTCCATTATTGGAAAAATATACTATTCCATTCGAAGAGAATATTTCTGAGATAAACATATCAAATCATTCCATAACGATTTTAATAACAGGAGTTGGAATGGTGGCAACCACATTTCAGCTCACAAAACTTTTTTCTACTAATACAGAATTCCATTTAGCAATCAATGCCGGAATTGCAGGTTCATTTTTTTCTGAAATAAATATTGGTGAAGTTATAAATGTTATGGATGAAAGGTTTGGAGATATGGGTGCAGAAGATGATGAAGAATTTATTTCACTTTTTGAATTAGGGTTTATAAAGCAAGATGAGTTTCCGTTTCTGAATAAAAAATTAATTAGCGAATACATTTTTGAAAATAAATTAAAAGATGTGTCAGGTATAACAGTAAATACAGTTCACGGAAACCACAAAAGCATTGCAAAAGTGAAAAAGAAATTTCCCGCTTCAGTTGAAAGCATGGAAGGTGCAGCATTTG
>JAHEZG010000442.1 GCA_023251195.1 Chitinophagaceae bacterium
TGTTTAATTGTGATGTCCTGTGATTTTGCAGTAACAGAAAGATTCAGGTAATCAATCTGGAGATACACTCCCCCTTCCACCAACACTTTCACCACTTCCAGTTCATCTTTTAACTGCTTCGAAAGCGACTGCGCAAATTGAATCTGAGTAAAATCAATATATGCAGCCAAGTATTGAGCAGTCACTGATTTTTTCAAATCCGTCTGCGACAAACTTGAACTGATACCCAACGATTGATTGAACAAATTGTAATTCTGTAAATTGTAAAAATTGGTTTTTGTATTTAGCAATGGCTGAGTGACTGTCACCTGTGCAGTATAATTTCCTCCACTGGTAATTGTGGTGTCGTAACCAAAATATTTATAGTAAGGCGCATACATCAGTTGCGATGCTGCACTCACTTGCGGTTTTCTTCCTGCGCGAACAAGTGCGCTATCTAATTGAAATGAAAAAATCTGATTTGAGTAATCTTTTAACAGCGGACTGTTGTTTAAAGCAGCGGTGAGATAGTATTCAAGATTGCGTGTCTGGGCAAACACATCCAAACACAACAGTTGCGGTAGCAGTAAAAAAAGAAAAAAAATATTTTTTCTATTCATGAAGCGATAACATCGGTGATTTAATATTGACTCAAACATAAAAAGAAGTTCTCCGCGCTACCGGAGAACTTCTTCATTTGAATTATTCCTCTTCTGATTCACCAAGAAATTTTCCTGATTCATCAAAGAGATATGCTTCACCTTTTATCTCCACCTCATACACGGTGCTACCGGACTTATCAATTCTCGCAGTTTCCTTAATCGTGGCACCTGCATAATTTTTATTGATATAATCCATTACACCTGCAGGCAAATCCTTTTGCTCAATCACCATTTCGGTTTCCACCCACGAACCGTCTTCCTTAAAATTAGCTGAGACAGTTTTCCCATCGCGTTTGAAATCCGCTTCGTATTCGGTTTTGTTTTCCATACTCCACTTTACATCAGTAGCAGTTGGAAATTTTTCATTGAAAGTTTTCAGAACTGCAGCATTCGGAGTTGTTCCGGCAAATGCAGCAATGCTAAGCAACATGAAGCTGATAAAAATTTTGAGTTTCATTTTATTGAATTTAAAAGTTTGTAAAAAATAAATGTGCAACTGAACCCAATTGCATTCGAAAATAAAAAGCGATTACAAACTTGGCGGATGAAAAATTCCGTGCACAAATTCTTCGGGACAAAAATCCGAAACCGTGTAACCCGGAAAAATATTTTTACAGGCAGAAATAAATAGTACCGTTAAACCCTGAGAAAGATTAAAAACCAGCTGATGCTCCTTATGTTGAAAAGGAGTAGTCGAATGCGGCTTCTCTTCATCGCCACCATCGTGTTTATCAAACGAACCATCAATGCCCATCAGGTGGTCAAATACAAAATCAACAAGGTTCAAGTCAGCATCTTCGTTGAGTTTGCAATGGTCATACATTTTTGGTAACTGTGGTAAAACCGAAAAGTCTCCTTGAGGAAGAACTAAACTTCCAAGAAAAAAATAAGCAAGAATGGATATAGAAAAAATTGTTTTCACTTTGTAAAGTGCTGTAAACTTAGTTGAATAAATTTCTATCTGAAATAAAATCCCATCCCCAAACTCAGCGTGTTGAAATTGTATTGCTCTAATCCTTTTGCTCGAAAGGGGAGAACATGATAGTTGGCAAACACATTGAACCGTTTGTGTTTCAAAAGCATTTCAGCAGCAGTAGCGAAATTGAAACCAAACTGGTTGCTTTTTTCATCAATGAATTTATCATTGATGAGATTGTATCCTCCGCCGGTGCCTGCTGTCCATCGGAAAGTTTTTGCTTCATTATTCGTGAGCACGAAACAGAAATTCAGATTGATGCGAATGTTATTGAGCGAATTGTCAAAAGAATCAATTCCATTCGCATGATGGAATAAACCTTCTACCTCAATAAATGCGGGACTGGTTTTATCATCATCTTCCACCCGAACACCCAATCCCGCAAAGTAGGCAGGTCGCGCAGCGAAAGGTGAGCGTGTTGTGGCATCAGTGTATGAAGCAAACCCATGCTTCACAAAAAAAGTAAAGGGGCGGTCGGGTTCTCCATTAGGTAAAAGATGTTTTGGCTTTGTTGGTGTTTGTGCATAGAGTGGTGAAATGTTCACCAGAAAAACAAAAGAAAGGATGAAGAGATTTTTTTTCATTGATTTGTTTAGGATTAAAACTATTTGAGTGCAAGTTGTATTTACTTTTTAGAAAAGAAAAAATTATAAGCTCAAGTTCTCTTTATTGGAAGAAATTTTTGGATTAAGCTTTATTTCGCTTTTCCACCTTTAACTATCAACCAAATCGCAAGTCCCAATTCACCTAATGCCATTGGTAATCC
>JAHEZG010000443.1 GCA_023251195.1 Chitinophagaceae bacterium
AAATACTTTCAGCAGTATCGAAATCATATTGATGTGCCAATGTTTTACGAATGAATGCATGCATCTCCTGCGCCTGTTCGGTGCTTGCAGTTTTACCCGTACCGATTGCCCACACAGGTTCGTATGCTATAACAACTTTTGCAATTGTTTCTTTATCGAGGTGAAATAAACTTTCGCGAATTTGTTTCCCGATTAATTCAATGTGTGTGTTGGCTTCACGAATTTCAAGCGCTTCACCACAACAAAATATCGGAATGAGATTTTGTTTTAATACTGCATCAACTTTTTTTGCAAGCTGTTCATGCGTTTCATTAAAATATTGCCTGCGCTCAGAGTGACCAACAATTACATACGATGCTCCACAACTTTCAATCATGCCGCACGATGTTTCTCCTGTGAAAGCTCCTTGTGTTTCCCAATGGCAATTTTGAGCACCGGTGTTTATGTGTTTAATATCTTCAGTGAGCTTTGATGCTTTTCGTAAATGAATAAACGGAGTGCAAAAAATAATTTCCACCTCTTTTATTTTTTCTTTCTCAGCTAACTTGATGCTATCTTCTACTAAGTCAATTCCTTCCTTATAGGTTTTGTGCATCTTCCAGTTTCCCGCAACTATTTTTTTTCTCATTCGGTTTTTATCTTTCTTTTAAATTGTAAATGTGTGTCAGTATTTCAATGTCGGCTGATGTGAGTTCAATATTCCTGCGCTGCATCACCAGCTTCGCAACTTTCAATGCTTTGTTAAGCTGATAATCAGAAAAACCACTTGCGCCACCCCAACTGAATGATGGAATGATCTGGCGGGGAAAACCGTCGCCAAAAATATTTGCGCTTATTCCTACAACAGTTCCGGTATTGAACATGCTGTTGATGCCGCACTTGCTGTGGTCGCCCATCATCAATCCGCAAAATTGTTGGTTGGTGTTTTCAAAACTTTGCGATGCATAATTCCATTGCTTCACTTCACTATAATCATTTTTTAAATTACTGGTATTGGTATCAGCGCCCAAATTGCACCATTCACCAATTACCGAATTTCCTAAGTATCCATCATGCGCTTTATTGCTGTAACCAAAAATTACTGAGTTGGTTATTTCGCCCCCCACTTTGCAATGCGGACCAATAGTAGTTGCGCCATAAATTTTCGCTTGCATTTTCACTTCACTGTTATCGCATAAAGCGAAAGAACCGCGAATAGTTGCGCCTTCCATTACTTCAGTATTTTTTCCTAAATAAATTTTTCCTTGCGATGCATTTATAATCGCGCATTCCATTCGTGCATCTTCTTCCATAAAAAAATTATCAGAAGAAATTATAACATTGGTTGAAGATGGTGATGCTGATTTTCTTCCTGAAGTCAACAATACAAAATCCTCTTCAATGGCCCAATCGTTCCATTTAAATATCTGCCATTTCTGCGTGAGGATTCTGTGTGATAATGAAATTTCTTTTGTTGAAAGACCAGATGGGTTTTCTCCGTTTGAAAATTTATTTGCATCATTTGCATCCACTCTGAACGCAATTAATTTTCCATCACTCGAAATTGCTTCACCCTTTTTAATGGAGGAAATAATTTTGAATTCTTCTTCTGATGGAATTAAACCTCCGCAGATAAATAAGTTATTATCATTAATTTCAATTGGAAATTTTTTCTGTAAATAATCCTGAGTGAGTGAAGATGTTTTGGTTTGAAGTCTTTTCTCCCATTTTTCGCGAATAGTCAGAATGCCGATTCTGATATCACTTACCGCCCTTATAAAAGTGAATGGCAATAAATTATTTCTTTCCGCATGGTCAAATAAAATCACCGAACCTGAAAACATGTAGCTGATTTTTTAAGTGCGGCAAAAATAAAAAACGGAAGGCAGCAATAGATTTTAAATTGAAAGTTTTGAGAATATTTATCTTTCGCCAAATTATTTCAATTACCCATTGATTATGAGCGTTAAACTTTTTTTTATCAGAAGAACAAAGGGGCTTTTTCTAAAACTGAATTTGCATGTACTTTTCAACCCTTTTGTTTCTTTTTTTCTAAATGCTGCTTACATGACTAAACTTTCAGCATGGAGAAAAAGACATTCTAATTTAAAATTCAATGATTTTTATTCGGGCAAGTGGAATTACAACGCTCGTTATGATTTATATAAATTTATTCTTGAGGAAGAAAACTTAAATGCATCAGTTAATTACATGGAGTTTGGTGTATCGCAAGGATATTCATTTAAGTGGTGGTTGGAGAATATTAAAAATGCAGAGGCAAAATTTTATGGTTTCGACACTTTCACCGGACTGCCTGAAGATTGGGGTGGCTTTGATAAAGGAGCCATGTCGGCGAAAGGAAATTTGCCGGTTGTGAATGATAATCGCGCTGAATTTTT
>JAHEZG010000148.1 GCA_023251195.1 Chitinophagaceae bacterium
ATCCTGAAAAAATAAAAAGGCATCCAACAAATATTCTGGAAAAAGCAATGGCGAATTTTTTCATGTCGTTTAAAATCTATTTAGGGGTTGCGAATAACTAAAATCGTTCCTGAAAAATGAAATTGAATTTTTTCACCTGTAATTATTGAACTGATAAAATTAATATTGAATGTATGGAATCAAACCGCGAACACCCATATCAACCACAGCATCGGTGCCATAATCCGGTTCATAGATTCCATCTCCGTTGTCAATCCACTCGAAACTATCATTTGTACTTAACGAAACGGTGACAATAATATCTTTCGTTTCATTTCCGGTAATAATTAACGAACCGCCATCAAACGGTCCGGTCACAACGCACGAACCGGAAGGAATTGGTGAAGTAGCAAAAATCGGATTCGGAACAGTGGTCGCACCTGCAGGCGCCTGCCCCTGAGTTACTAAACTAAAGGCTTCGAATGCCCAAAAGCCCTGCGCCTTATTGGAGTTGACTGTTACAGCAACAGTTTTCGGCGAGAACGAACGGATGTAAGTATTAAAACCGATGAACGAAGCAACGGTGCCAGTAAAATCAATTGAAGTATAACGCACCTTAACATCGTAATTCTGATACGCAAGCGAAACACGCAGATACTGATAAGTGCCGGCTGTTACACTTGTTATAGGTATTGAGAAAAACTGCTCTCCATCTCCCGCCACAATGGAGCTATCAAAATCAATTGCCGTACTTCCTCCGAGTGTAGTTTCAGGCGCATGATAAACTACATCACCGGAACCAAGCGCAATAAATGGTGTCGGAGCCAACTCAATATAATGCGCACTCATGCCATTAAATTTTGGTGACTGCGCCGCATGACCTGATGGTACTGTTGCTGGCTGACCAATATTATCCAATCGCTGTTGCGTACTGTCGAATTTAAATTTGAAGATCAGCTTCGGTGTAACAGTTGGAGTATCGCCCGGTTTCTTTTTGCATGAATTAAATGCAACACCAACTGCCATTGCGGCAATCACAAGGAAAATCTTTTTCATCTTATTGAATTTTACTTTTCGCCTCTTCTATTTTTATCAAAGCGAAAATACTGTAATTAATAGTGTCGAACAGATTCGCATCAATGCCCTCGCTCATAATTGTTTTGCCAAGGTTATCTTCAATCTGCCGGATGCGCATAATGCGCATCAGAATCAAATCAGTGAAAGACGAAATGCGCATATCGCGCCATGCCTCTCCGTAGTCATGATTTTTATCAAGCATTAAATTTTTCGCCGCTTCAATTTTTTTATTGAAAAGTTCCAGCGCCAGTTCGTAACTGATTTCCTTTCCTGCATCATCATTCAGCTCCAACTGTATCAGCGCAATCACACTGTAATTCACAATGCCGATAAATTCGCTGTCCATGTCCTCGCTGATTTTCATTTCGCGCTTCAAATCAATGGTGCGAATCCGTTGCGCTTTAATAAATATCTGGTCGGTGATGGAAGGCAATCGCATCACGCGCCAACTCGTGCCGTAGTCCTTAGTTTTTGCTTCGAAAACTTTCCGGCACTGCGCTGCGGCTGAATTATATTGGATGAGGGTTTTGTCTGACAAGTTTAAATTAGATTTTTACAGTCTGTAAATGGGTCGCAAATTAAAAGATTAAATGTGAAGCAAACACTTAACTGCAACGGAAAATTATTTGTACTCGACCAACCCGTCGTCATGGGAATTCTGAATGTAACACCCGATTCATTTTACGATGGCGGAAAATTCCATTCGCAATCCGAAGTGCTCGCGCAGGTCGAAAAAATGATTGCCGAAGGCGCATCCATCATTGATGTAGGCGGACAAAGCACCCGACCAAAAGCCGAAATGATTTCCGAAGCCGAAGAATTGCAGCGTGTAATTCCCGTTATCGAAATCATTCACAAAAATTTTCCGGATACCATAATTTCCATCGACACATTTCGTTCTCAGGTGGTGAAGCAAGCAGTAGCCGCAGGTGCATCCATTGTCAACGATATTTCCGGTGGCACACTCGACCCAGAAATGTTCGCCACCGTTGGCGCACTCAATGTACCATACATACTCATGCACATACAAGGCACTCCCGAAACCATGCAGCAAAATCCCGTGTACGAAAATGTGGTGACCGAAGTGCGCGAATATTTTCTGCAGAAAATTCCACTGCTGCGCGCCGCCGGAGTAAAAGATATTATTCTCGATGTCGGTTTCGGCTTCGGAAAAAATACCGAGCACAATTTTTCGCTGCTCAAACATTTAAACGATTTCCGCATTTTCGATTTACCCATACTCGTTGGAGTGTCGCGCAAGTCAATGATAAATCGCGTGTTGAAAACAACTCCCCTCCAGGCGCTCAACGGAACCACTGTTTTAAATAGCATTGCACTGCTCAATGGAGCAAACCTGTTGCGCGCACACGATGTAAAAGAAGCGCATCAAGCCATCCAACTTTTCAAACAATACAATGCTGCTGTTTAAATTATTCGGTCACACATTCGATTATTCGGTTACCGACACCATTGATCTGCTGCTCGTCTTCCTGCTCATCTATTATTTCTACCGCCGTGTGCGCGGCACACTCGGCATCAATATGTTCCTCGGCATGTTGGTCATCTACGGGTTGTACCGGCTCGTGCGCTTTTTCAAACTCGATATTCTCACCGACCTGCTCGGGCACTTCGTCAGCGCCGGAGTCATCGTCATCATCATTGTTTTCCAACCCGAGATCCGCAAATTCCTGCTCTCACTCGGCAATGTAAGCGTGCTGGAAAGATTCAAATTTTTCCGCCAACTGCCCATCAATAAAAAACAGAAAACAAAAAAACAGGAAACCGTCATTAAAGAAATTGTTCGCGCACTCGAAAATCTTTCGTCCACCAAAACCGGGGCGCTCATTGTTTTCACCGACCACTTCCGCCTGCAGGATTTAACCAATCCCGGTGTGCAACTGCAATCGCACATCTCCGAAAAATTATTAGAAAGCATTTTCAACAAGTACAGTCCCCTGCACGATGGCGCCGTCATCATTGCAGGGCAGCGCATCATCTATGCCGGCAGTGTGCTGCCCGTTTCCGAGAGCATGGACCTGCCCGAGCGCATTGGGTTGCGACACCGCTCCGCCGTTGGCATCACCGAAAATTCCGATGCCATATCAGTTATTGTTTCCGAAGAAAGCGGGCACATCAGTTTCGCGCGCGATGGAAAACTGAAACAGAATTTATCAAAAGAAGAAACTGTAAAACTGATTACCGATTTAATTATCGGAAAGATTTGAAATAATTTTTTGTAATACGAGGATATGCCCCGAATAAAATAATTTTATTAATACAAAATAAATACAGAAAATTTTTAAATTCGGGTTAATGAACCGAAACAAAAAACCCATTAAACACATTTCAATTACTGGCACTCGAAAAGTATATCGAACTGTTGCAGTTGAAAAATTACAGTGTCAATACAATTTCTGTATACCAAAATTGGTTTTGTGTCTTTCTTAAAAATTTTCCGGATCGCAAACCAAGCTCGATTTCAAAGGACGAGGTGATGCGGTTTATTATGGAATTGAAAACTAAAACAGGACTGAGCGCTACTTCGCAAAACCAACTGATCTCAAGTGTTAAGTTTTTTTATGAAGAAGTTTTAAAAAGGGAAAGAGAAACTTATGATTTACCGCGGGCACAAAAACCATTTCAGTTACCAACTGTATTTGCTGAAGAAGAAATAAAAAAAATAATTCTGGCAACAGAAAACATAAAGCATCGAACCATGATTTGTCTTGCTTATGCGGGTGGATTACGAGTAAGTGAAATTGTAAATTTAAAACTGAAAGACATTGATTCAAAAAGAATGGTGATAACACTGCGGCAAGGGAAAGGAAAAAAAGACCGGCAAATTATGCTGAGCGAAAAACTGTTAATTTTAATGAGAGAATATTTTAAAGAATATAAACCTGTTATATGGTTGTTTGAAGGTGTTAAAAATATGCAGTACAGTGCACGCAGTGTGCAAGAGGTTATTCAACAGGCAAAGAAAAAAGCCGGAGTGACTAAGAAGGGAAGCATACATGCCCTGCGTCATTCGTTTGCTACACACCTGCTCGAAGGCGGAACTGATTTACTTTCGATTAAAGCACTGCTCGGGCATAACAGCTTGCGCACAACAATGGTATATACACATGTAAGTAAAAAGCATTTGAGTAAAATTCAATCACCACTTGATAAACTTTTTTGAAAATATACGCTACTCGATAAATCTTACTATCCGCGCATATCCATTGGATTTGTGTTGGATATGCGCTATAAAAATTACATTAGTAGCGGATAATTAAATGTTAGCGGCAACTCTTGGGCGACAGTGCTAACTTGAAACATTGTGCAAGAAACAAACGACAGTAAGACATGATTCAATCAATAGAAACAGGACGCAAGGAAGACGGCAACCGTTCAATCGCTGACAAAATAATCAAGCGACTTCACGACATTGAAATGACCGTGGAGAACAATCACGGACGGTGGGCTTGGGAGTTATTGCAAAACGCAAAGGACAGCGTTGCGGACAACGATAGGAAAGTTTCTGTTGAAATAGAGTTGAGCAAGGACAGCGTAGTTTTCAGACACAACGGAACACACTTTACAGAGAAAGATATTAGAGGACTGATTAACCAGATTTCATCTAAAGAAGTTGAGGAAGGACAAGAGAGCAAGCAAACAGGAAAATTCGGAACAGGATTTCTTACTACTCACTTGCTTTCAAAAGTTATTCAAGTTGAAGGCATTGTTGAAACAGTTGACGAGGAGTATTACCGCTTTTCTTTTCCGTTAGACAGAAACGGAAAAACAACAGGACAACTTGTTCCTAAAATTGAAAATGCTTGGACTGCATTTCACGAATCAACGGAGGACAATCAAATTGACGAATACGATGAAGATGATTTCAACACTTCATTTACTTACAATCTTGCATCAAAGGAGCAAAAGGAAATTGCGAGAATTGGAGTTGATGAATTCACTCAACTAATTCCTTTTGTATTGGCGTTTATTCCTGTCATTGATTCAGTAAATATCATTGACAACATCAACAAATCTGTTACAAAGTTTGAGAATAGCGAAGAACTTGAAGATGATGTTTTACTAAGCATCATCAAAACAGAAAACAAAAAGAAGTTTGAAATCAAACTTCTTTTTGCAAAAGATGATGATGTTGCAATTGCTTCAATCGTTGAAGAAACTGAAAACGGTTATGCAATTAAAAACCTAAAAGATTTTCCAAAGTTGTTTTGCGACTTTCCTCTAATCGGCACAGAGGATTTTCATTTCCCAGTTATTGTAAATAGCTTTTACTTCAACCCTCTCATGGAAAGAGACGGAGTTTGGCTTAAAGGAGACGGCAAACAAGAAGTTGAAGAGAACAGAGAAATTCTTGAAAAAGCAGTTGAGCTTTACGGACAGCTTTTGGAAAAAATTACAGAGCTAAACTTTAACGACTACTACAACATTTGTCTTTCTAAAATACCAAGCACAAACGAAAAATATTTTGACGACAAGTGGTATCAAAACAATATTCAGAAATCATTAAGAGAAATAATTACCAAATCAAAAGTCATAGAAACTGAAGACGACAAAGTTTTATTCAGTGATGTTCGTTTTCCTGACCCCGACTTGAAGAAAGAAGAAAGAGAAAAAATTTGGCAATTCTCCTCTGACTTAAAAGTAAATACGCTTCCAGCAAAAAAACACATTCACAAGTGGGCTGACCTCATTTGGAAAGATTGTGGCATAGTTGATATTGCTGACCTTGTAACCGACTTAAAAGGAAAAGCCAACCTCACAGAAATAATCAATACACTTGAAACAGATGAAAGCCAAGCTATCGCTTGGCTTAACAACTGTATTGATTTTATCTTTCAAATTGGCGGACAGATTCATTTCAACAATAACGAACTTATTCCTAATCAAGAGGGAACTTTTAAAAAGCGAAAAGAAGTTTCAGCAGACGAGATTGAAGATGAAACGCTGAAAGAAATTGCTTCACTTCTTGGATATAATTACTATGAGGATTTAATCCACAAGGATATTTTTTTTGAGGACAGCCACAGCACAACAACAATTCAAGATGTTGCAGCGGAAATTTCCAAACTCATTAAAGATGATGAATCAATTGACGAGGATAGAATTCTTGCAATTAGAAAACTTGCGGAGTGGTTTGAATACAATTCAGAGAAAGGGAAAACTTATTTTGAGGCATTGTATCGCAGAAAGGAAAAGTTGTTTGTTGACACCATTGAGGATAAAGAAAATTTGTATCGTGTTTTAAAATCAAAAACTCCTCTTTCAAAACTTGCTGAAATTGCAAAAGCAATTGAGGACGACCCCGAAATTCTTGACCTCATTGCCAGACGGCAAAAAGAAAGAGCAGAAGAAAAGGACAGAAACGAAGTAGGAGAAAAAGTTGAAAAGGTTTTAGCCGAGGCGTTGCAAAAGCACGGCTTTGAAGTGAAGAAAGAAATCTTTGGAAAGGATTTAGTCATTACACTAAAAAAGAAAAATGCAAAGTATGCAGTTGAAGTAAAATCTACTTCAAGAGCATCTTATGTTTCTATGACACCATTCCAAGCAGAGACAGCAGTAGCAGAGGCAGATAGTTATGCTTTATGTGTTGTTCAAAAAAATGGTTCAGTAGTTAACACGGACTACATTAGAAAGAACGCAAAGTTTGTTGTTGACATTGGCGAGAAACTTCACGACAAGTTTGAAGAAGTTTCTGAATTTGAAACCAACAAAAGAGAAATCGCAAACACAAACGATGACATTGATTTGTTTTACGAAAACAATTTGGACTACAAATACAAAGTCAGTAGCAACATTTGGACAGGCGGGAAAAGTTTTTGGGACTTCATCAAACATATCAGCGAACTATGAAACGACAGACCTTCGTGGCGAGAAGTAGAGCAGCCGCTAACATAAGATTAAAAGAAATTTTAAAAAGAAGGGCTTTGTTCGGTAATCAAACAGTGGTGCTTCTAACAGGCAGTGGTGCGTTAACGAACAGTGGTGCTTCTAATCCCTTCTTTTTAAAAATTCTTTAATCCCTTCTTCGTTATCAAAAAAATTGTCTTCCGAAAGCCCCGCACTTTTTCGGCTTGCCTTAGCGGCCTGGCTGTTTAGGTGTTGAAGTATTTTTGTTTCTCCCCGCGTTGAGCTTCTCCTCGGATACTGCGCATAATCCCTTCCTTTTTATCTTCTTGAAGTTCCGAGTCCGCTTCTTCCCTTCTTCGTTATCGGCAATCCGTGGGGAAACTGCTAACCTCAAACTTTAAGGCTTTGAATGAATTGACCAATAACCGAAATCTACAAACCAACTGTGTATAAATTTTTCTAACAATTTTTCTTGTAGCACAAATCTTTATCGTAATATTGCAATCTAAGTATAAAGAAGTGGGTGCAACTAAAACAGAATATTTTACCGACAAACAAAACGACATTGCAACTTTAGCAAAGGCGTTAGGACATCCGGCAAGGATTGCCATACTGGAGTATCTGATGAAAGTTGACGACTGCATTTGTGGCGACATTGTGAACGAACTTCCCCTTTCGCAGCCGACAGTTTCGCAACATTTGAAGGAACTCAAAAACGCAGGACTTATAAAAGGCAACATTGAAGGCAACACCATTTGTTATTGCATTGACGAAAAAGCGTTGACTAAACTGCAAAACTATTTCGCTACCATTTCTTCTAAGTTAGAAAAGAAAAAAAGTAATTGTTGTTAATTTAAAAAATCAAGCAAGATGAAACTATCAGAATTAAAAACACACCTGAAGAATGTAAACCAGGTAAACTTTGTTCAACCGAACGGAAATTATGTTCCAAGGCATTTTCATATCACAGAAGCAGGACTTGTTTCAAAACATTTCATTGATTGTGGTGGAACTGTTCGTACAGAGAAAGCAATCAACTTTCAAGTTTGGACTGCTAAAGACATTGACCACCGTCTTGAACCAAACAAACTTTTGAAAATTATTTCTCTCTCTGAAAATCTTTTCGGCAACGAAGATTTGGACATTGAAGTAGAATATCAAACCGAAACAATTGGTAAATATGGTTTGGACTTTCAAGGCGAAAATTTTTTATTGACAGCAAAACAAACTGACTGTTTAGCAAAAGATAATTGCGGAGTTCCGCAAGACAAACAGAAACTGCAATTGGCAGAATTAGAATCTTCAAAATCTTGTTGCACTCCCGGAGGCGGCTGCTGTTAAGTATGAAACATATCATTGAATACATAAGCAGACACAAAAGATTTTTAATAATCCTGGCTGGAATTATTTGCCTGAATTTTATTTATGGCTTTGACGCACGGTTTACAATCATAAACCTGCTTTGGGTTTTAATTAGCGTTATCAAAATAAAATAAACAAATCATACAATGATTAAAGTTCTGTTTCTCTGCATACACAATTCGGCACGAAGTCAAATGGCAGAAGCGTATTTAAAAAAATTCGGAGGCGACAAATTTTTTGTTGAGAGCGCAGGACTTGAGGCAGGCAATCTCAATCCGCTTGCAATTGAAGTAATGAAGGAAGACGGCATTGACATTTCAAACAATCAAACAAACGATGTGTTTGCTTATTTCAAGGAAGGACGACTGTATCAGTATGTCATTACCGTATGCGACAAAGAAGCATCAGACCGTTGTCCAATCTTTCCAAGTGCACACAAAAAAATCAATTGGAGTTTCACCGACCCATCTTCGCTGACAGGAACACACGAAGAAAAGTTAGCTGCGACAAGAGAAGTTCGTGATAAAATTAAAGAGGCGGTTATCGCATTGATTAAAGAGTTGAGTTAAATTGGATCTGATTACCTTCGTGGGAAGATACGCAGCCAGAATATGTTGACCAATTCATTCACACCCTTTCCAGTTCTGAAAACAGAAAGGTTAACACTAAGACAACTTTCTGTCATTGACGACAAAGAAATATTTACACTTCGTTCAGATAAACAAGTGAATAAATATATTGACAGAGACCCAAGTAATACGATTGAAGACGCAAGGAAATTTATTCATAAAATTGCGGAAGTTGTCAAGAAAAACGAAGGAAT
>JAHEZG010000149.1 GCA_023251195.1 Chitinophagaceae bacterium
GTGCCTCTCCTTCTTGCGCAGTTGTATTGAAACTGATTACTGAAAGAGCGATAAGACAAATTATGTAAGTGATTTTCATTTTAATTTTTTTTATAGAGATTAATTTTTTGAAACAAAAGTGATTCGCCGAATGAATTGTACTGTTACACAGTTATTGAAATCTTATGCAACATTTATCATTTAATAATTCAGGATCTTCTGCGCGGCCGAAAACCGGTGCGGTTTCCCTTTCCGGATGCAAGGGCATTTTTCATTTTCATGTTTTCCTGTTGCATCATTCCATCTTCGCGGCGGTGATATTGTGTTTCCAGTTTTTTATTTTCTTCAATGGTAATTGGATGCACAATGCTTTCAACCGGAATCATATGCAGCTCCTCTGCCTGTTTTAAAATCTCGGGAATGGTAATTCCTTGAACACTGCTTTCAGTTTTATTTTTTGCTTTTGCAATTATTTTCTTCAGCGGAGTTTTAGATTTCAACTTCGTTGCTATCAATGTTTTTTTACCTGCTGCTTTCTTAATTTTCTTTAATGGAATCCTTGCAACAGTTTTCAGAACCGGTTTTTTTACTGACTTTTTAACAGCGGTGCTTATAGTTTTTTTTATAACACTTTTTGATTTCTTAATTACCAAAGTTTTTTTTGTTTTTGCTTTTGTTCCAGTAGTTGCCATAACTTGATTTTTTTATTGGTATTAAAATGATTTATGAAATGAATTCGAAAATTATTTCTGTAATTTTTTATTTGAATCGGAATGCACCAATATCAGAAGATTTAATGCACGCATTTTTTTGATGGTGCGTTTGTCTTTTATTCCTTCCATCACCAGGTATTTATTAAATGATAACTGATGAAACACAGGAGACACGATACCAGATGGAAATTCAGTATAGAATTTCAGTTCATTTTTTTTGTTCATTCCAAAACTTTTGATGTGTTGAAGCATTTCACCGAAGTGATAAAATAATTTGCGCATGTTTCCTTTAACACCCGACCAGGTTTTATGAATTAGTACAGCATGAATTTTTTGTGCAACGCCGCATACAAGTAAAGTCTCTTTGAATTGGATTGGAGTAGTCATGATTTTCGTTTTATTGTAAAGCAAAGATGAGCGCATGGTAAGGTTGAACCGTTACACAACTACATAAACAAGTTACATCTTTCACACTTCTTTTAGAGGGACGAGAGAGAGGGAAGATTGTAAGAGACGCGAGCGTCCCGACTTTGAGGTCCGGGATCTTCGCTGCGCTTCGAAGGGCGAGGGAAAGGGAATAA
Organism: Chitinophagaceae bacterium; assembly: GCA_023251195.1. GTDB lineage: Bacteria > Bacteroidota > Bacteroidia > Chitinophagales > UBA10324 > UBA10324. The sequence continues at coordinate 1,274 of JAHEZG010000149.1, forward strand.
CTCATCACAAAAAAAAAGAGGCAGTCGCAAGCGACTGCCTCCTGAAGTTATTTTATAAAATATTTATAATGGTTTTACTACTGTGTTCATCTGAAGAGTAACTGCTGTTTGCGCCAGCAATCTTCCGTTGATAGAAGCACCGGTCAAAAGGTGAATGGCTGTGTGACTTAAAATATTTCCTTCAAAGTGACTGGTAGTTCCAAGTGTAACAGCGCCTGAAGTTTGCCAGAAAATATTTTTTGCTTTCGCTCCACCTGTTAAAGTAATGTGAACCGCGGAGCTCATGTTAAGTGTACCTGCAATCTGAAATATCCAAACGCTGGTTGAACTTCCTGAGATTGTAATGTTGGTTGGAATAGTAACAGCAGTGGTCCACTTATACAAACCGGGTGTAAGTGTTAGCCCGCCGATATTGCCTGCTCCAAGATTCAGAAAATTTGGATTCACACGACCTGCTGCATCGGTGTAAGCAGTCTGCATATTTAAAACTGCTGCTGTTAATGTAAACGGAGAAACAATACGACACGCAGGACCCGCTGCATTCACTGTGTAAATATTTCCGGTTACTTCGGGGCACGAAATAATAATGGCTGCTCCTGTAATCGGACTTGTTCCAATATTACCTGTAATAGCCGATGGATATACATCTGTGATTCCTGATTTTGAGAGGATGGCATAGTTACCTGCCAAACTAAGATTCACTTTTGTTAAATTCGGAACAAGTTGTTCTGATTTAATGGGCGACGAAGTTGCCGGAGCTAATTCTTCAGCCGTGTATTTTTTGCAACTTCCGGTGAATAAAACCAAAATAATTGCAGAAACGGGAAACAGGTTTTTTATTTTTTTCATTTTAATTTTTTTTTGTTTGTGATTTTATTATCACGATGTAAAATTGATTGCACAGTAAGGAGCAATGCTTACACAACTTCATAAAGAAGTTACATCATTCACATATTGAAAAGAAAACAAAAGGGCGAACCAGATAACGATTCGCCCTCACGGTAGTGTTCAATTCTGGATAGTATTCAGTTCACCAAATAAATACTTAAAAGAATTCTATCCTTATTGGTTAGCACTTTCATTTTCAGGATTTGTTTCATTCCGCACATCATCTGATTTTTCTTCTCTCTTTATATTGTCAATATTCATGTTTTTATTTTCATAGGTTATATCATCAAACTTTTCATCGTAGAATCTACTGTCAGTTTTCAGGTTTGAAGTTTTAGCATTTATTTCCCGTATCATACTTTCTGATATAATTCCATCAGTTTTCGATTTTAGTGTTATTTCATTCGGATCATTTACATCAGGTTGTTTTTTGTTAAAGTCTTCATTTGTTTTTTCTTTCAACATACCGTCTTTTTCCTTCTCATAATCCTTGTTTTTATTTGTATCCATTTTGGTTTGTATTTAGTTCATGCTTCTAAGCACAATGGCAGTATTCGTATTATTAATTTACAAAAATGAAGCAGGTACTCAACCGAAATGCTATATAATTTTTGTAAAAACTTATATAATTTACTTAATACAAAAAATTAAAACCCTGCATTAATCATTAATTCCAATGCAAGCCGAAACACCTTTGCATTCTTTGGTTTTTTTATGAAACCTTTTGCGCCCATAGAGCACGCGAATTCGGCATATTCATTTTCATTAGAAATTAAAATGACCGGAATATCTTTTGTCAGCGAATTTTTCATAATAGCCGATAAACATTGCAGGCCATTCATCAATGGCAAATTAACTTCCATAAAAATTATGTCGGGAAGAATACCGGTATGTTCCAGTTTTTTAAGCGCTTCGTATCCATTGTTTGCCACATCATATAAAACAGTATCGTCAATCTGACTGAGGGCGTCAATAAAATAGAACTGATCGTCTTCGTTATTTTCCACCAGGAAAATATTTTTTGTTTTCCTCCGGTAATGCAGAGTGGGAAAAGAATTTACAGTTAAAGGAACCGATATGTTTTTCATGTTTAAAAAATTTTGATTTCCTTTTTCAAATATGAACTCCTTTAATTCATCGGGTTTATATAATTCCTGATTTCTTTTATAAGATTTTAAAAGTTCTTAAATAAAAATGGTTGCGGGTAGAGGCAACCATTTTCAATTTTAACTATGACAAAATAATTAATCTTCGTAACCGCTTTTTATAACTGTCGAAATCATTTTGAATTTCTGCTTGGCGTTGTAATGATGCAGCGCGTGGGCGGGAATAACAATGCCCGTACCTAATTTCAGGTGATGATTTTTATTGGAGATGGTTACATCAGCAGCTCCATCAATGATCTGTACATAAGTGTCAAACGGAATTGTTTTCTCTGATAGTTCTTCACCCTCACTGAACGACATGGCAGTTACATTGCCTGTTGATTTTTTTATAATGGTGCGGCTCATTACCGCATTGGGCACATACTCCACAATTTCTATAATGATGTGTGCTGTTTCTTTTTGTAATTCAACAACATCTGAAGAATTTATTTTGCCGTTTGCCTCTTTTTTATTTTTCATCAGTTGTTTTTTTTCTAATTATGGGTAAAGGTGAAATTTAATAATCGGTAAGTACTTACATTATTTCAGAGAAATGCTACATCATTTACAAATCTTCCAATCCGGTTCTTCCTCTGTTTTTCATTGATTTAAAAAAGGTAGGTGTTAAGCCTGTTACTTTTTTAAACTGCGTGGATAAATGTGCCGGGCTGCTGTAATTTAATTTGAAAGCAATTTCGGTTAACGATAACTCATCATAAATCAGCAACTCCTTAACTTTTTCAATTTTGTGCAACATAATGTAGTGCTCAATGGTAATACCTTTTGTCTTAGAAAAAATAGATGACAGTTGCGTGTAATCAATATTCAGTTTCTTGCTCAGGTAATCGGAGAAATTTGTTGCCGGCAATTCATCGGCATAGTGCACCATCTCCACTATTACATTTTTTATTTTTTCAATGAGCATGGCCTTTTTATCGTCCATCAGTTCCAGCCCGATTTCATGCAGCGATACTTTAAGCAGTTCTTGTTTTTTTTGAGAAAGTTTTCCGATGATTTCCACTTCGCCTAATTCAACTACTGAATACCGAACCCCAAGTTTATCTAACTCCGACTTCACCATCAGCTTGCAACGCAAGCTTACCATGTTCTGTATAAATATACGCATTGGATATGGGTGATTAAATGGGGAGGGGAAATTTTAAGAGCATTATTGATTCTTCCGAAAGTACAACTTTAAAATTTTTAAGATTCATTTTGAAATTTTAATACTACAAATGTGCTGACAATAAAAACACACCAGTTATACTATTATTTAATAAAGTTATAGAATTCACACATTGGGTAGTGATGAATAAATGAATTAATTTTTAAGAATAATTTTTTTGTTAATGATAAAACGGAATAGCTCTAGAAAATATATGGCGGATATAAAATGTAATTTGCGTTAAATATTGCTGCCTGATTAATTTCAGCCTATATCTGATGTTCCCGTTTTATTATCGAACCCTATTAAGTAATTTGAAATGAAGTTCAACTCAAAATCTCTTTCGCCCTTTCCAAATCATTTTTAAATATTTTCAGTTCTACACCACCAATCGGATTTAATCCAACTACATTTTCATCTTCCATAAAGGATTCAATTCCGTTTTCATCCAATTGCCCTTTAACAAAAGAGGCACTCACAAAATCTTTAAATATTTCGAGTGTGATTATTTCATTGTTGTCGTTCATATAAGTTTTGTTTTAGAAAATTATTTTCTTCTTCGATACTTTACTATATACCATATCACCAGCGTAAAACAGAATACCACCAGCAATGGCCACCATACTATTTGCATTCCCCATTGCGTGTAATCTCCATTATTGTGCATCATGATTTATTCAATTTAAAATATTGTTTTCAATTCAACAATATCGTTTGAAAAAAGAATCGACTATTCAGTTTCCTGTTAGTTTATTTTACTGAGACGGTTATTTTTTTTACAGCATCCTTTACATGTGCAACAACATCATTTTTTATTCCATCAGCTATTATTTGCGCTTGCATGAGCTTTACATTGCCTGCATCTTTTATTGTTTCCGATACTCCTTTTATCTTTTCTTTAATTTCTTCTTTGTGAGAGGCAATGTAGGCGCCAGCTATGGCACCGGCAGCTATTCCTGCAATTAATTTTTTATTCACTTTCATGATTTCATTTTTTTATTTCCCGCTGCCTGCAGGAATGAGGTGTAACAGTATTGTCACGATGCAAATCTGACCTGAATTGTTCTTCTGACTGTTACATAACTATTACTAAGAGTTACAAGATTCACACTTGCATTTGAATAAAAATACAGAGCAGTTTTTTATCTGTGAATAATTCTTTAAATAAGTTGCATAACACTTATCTCAAAAGGATGACCACCTTTGCGGCGAATTAAATAAACACCTAACCGGATAATTGGAGAACCTGTTATTATTTATACTACTGGCATTGCTTGCTGAAATTCTCGGAACTGTCGGAGGATTTGGTTCCTCATTATTTTTTGTTCCGATTGCAACTTACTTTCTTGATTTTCATTCGGTGCTCGGCATCACGGCCTTGTTTCATGTATCGAGTAATCTGGTGAAGATGGCCTTTTTCAGAAAGGGATTCGATAAAAAATTAATTATTTCAATTGGAATACCTGCAGTGTTGTTTGTTACAACCGGAGCTTTTCTCAGCAAATTCATTGAAACAAAAACACTTGAAATTTCATTGGCTGTTTTCTTGATTGTAGTCAGTTTGGTTTTTCTGGTTTTTAAAAAACTGATTGTGAAACCTACTTTATCCAATTCCATTATCGGCGGTACTCTATCAGGATTCATTGCCGGATTGTTAGGAACGGGTGGCGCAATCAGGGGAATAACATTGTCAGCTTTTAACCTGAACATGAATGCATTTATCGCAACCTCCGCCATCATTGATTTGGGAATTGATTCAAGCAGAAGTGTTGTTTATTATTTCAACGGATACATGCACAACGATATTCTTTATCTCATTCCGATTTTACTTTTAGTCAGCGTTGCCGGAACATTTATTGGAAAAAAAATATTAGCGAAAGTTTCTGAAGTGCAATTCAGATCCATTGTTTTGATTTTAGTTCTGGTTACGGGTGTTGTTACACTTGGGAAATTTATTTTTCAATGAAGCAGGTATTCCTGTTTTTCGCGCTTGCTTATTTTATTTCATGGTTGATTTGGTTGCCGTTGTATGGTCATATTTTCGGATTGAATCACCTTCCGGCAATTCCATTTAATCATGCGCTCGGCGGACTTGGACCATTAATCGCTTCGTTTATCACCACATGTATTTTTCTGAAAACGGAGGGAGTAAAAAAACTTTTAGCAAAGTGTTTTCAAATCAAGCCACTGATCTATTTAGCAATTGCTTTGTTCAGTCCTTTTGTACTTGCTCTTCTTGCAGCGCTTATGAGTTACTGCATTGATTCAACACCAATTAATTTTTCCGGATTATTTACTACAAAAGAATTTCCGCAATGGAACCTGCTGACTTTTTTCTTTTACAATATTTTATTTTTTGGTTTTGGTGAAGAAGTAGGTTGGCGCGGATTTGCTTTACCCCGACTTCAAAATAAATCAAACGCAATGATGGCAAGTATTGTCCTCACTTTGTTTTGGGCACTGTGGCATTTACCATTATTCTTTTACCGCCCCGGTTACACAACTATGGAATGGACCGGAATTTTGGGTTGGGTTTTCAGTTTATTGACCGGAAGTATTTTATTAACCTGGCTATATAATTCATCAGGGGCAAGCATTTTAATCTGCGCTGTTTTTCATTCCACCATTGACATTGCATTTACTGCCGACATAGCCAACAAGAATATTGTAAACTACATGGGATTTTTAATTACTGTTTGGGGAATTTTGACAATCATTATTTACAAACAAAAAAACTTAGCAGCAATTGACAGGCAAATGGAATAATGAATTTTATAAATGAATAATTTACCATTCGCAATTCAGGTCACTTTTTTTTAAATCAATTCAAAAGTCAATTCACTTTATTTGAATCTGATTCCAAAAAATAAAAAACCCGCTGTCCCTCAACAACGGGGTTTCACAATAAGCGAATGGCTGCTACCCTTCCTTAAAATAATCTAAGTTGTTTTACTCAGATCAATAAAATTATTTTTTGTTAAGCGATCAATTAAAACCCCAAACCGCTTCGCGTATTCCGTTTGACTCAGGTGATGATTCTTAAGTATGTATTTCTTAATCGGAAACAGTGAATGACCGGATTCAACTAACTTAACAATATCCATTTCGACATTATCTAAATGCAATACAGCACCACCAAAACTGACAGCACTATCGGCTTCGGTGAACTCTATCGCTTTATTGAACCTTACTTTCATAGTGTAAAGTTTGGCCATTGCTATGAATCTGTGTTACATAATTTCTGTAAAAAGTTACATGATTCACAATTAAGAACTCCGGTTATTTAAGAGTTTAATACGGAATTAATTTTCTTTTAATAAAACTATTTCTGATTTCATTGTTGTAATAAAGGGTTCAGCTGTGTGTGAATTATGTAACATGTAAATCGAATTGTGTAAGGAATCTGTTCACTTATTCATCAATCTTTGAGAAAATCACTATTGAGTTGTTTGTTTTATAGATGAATAGGCATTCTCAGTATTATAATAACCTATTGATGAAAAAGGGGCTAAGTGAAAAATTTATTATCGGAGCTGCAATCACAATTGCGTCGTTACAGATTCTGCTTTTTATAATGCGATATAATATGCTGATCAAGTTTGACAAACACATCGAATGGAAGGATCATACTTATGAAGTTTTGCTGCAAAGCAATGAATTGTTAACCGCATTGGATGATGCAGAAACGGGTCAACGAGGTTTCATTATTACAGGCAATGATAAATTTCTGCAACCATTTAATGGTGCCAGAGAAAAATCTTCTTCCATACTTAAAAGTTTAAAAGAACTGACAATTGATAATGTAACGCAACAGGCGCGTGTGAATTCATTAAACAATCTTATTGAAAGAAAGTTTACGAATCTCAATGAAGGAATTTATTTGGAACGGCACCACAAAAAAAATAATGTAATCGAGTTGGTGCAAAGTGGAGTTGGTAAGCACTTCATGGATAGCATTCGCACTTTGCTCAGCGATTTTAAAACAGCCGAAGAAAATTTGCTGAAAGAAAGAAGTGAATTATTGAATAAGAACATGGCTGATTCTTCTAAGTTATTAATTTCAGGAACAACACTTGTTTTCAGTGCGGTGTTGTTTTTATTTATTCTTTTATTCAAAGAAAACAGAAGAAGAAAAAGCAGCGAGAAAGAATTATTCAACAGCCGCGAAAGTTATTCGAAAACAATGATCAGCATGGGCGATGGAGTTATTTCTACCAATGGAAATCTGGAAATTATCTTTATGAATAAAGCCGCCGAACAACTCACCGGATGGGATTTAGCAACGGCAATAGGAAAATCAATAGATATAGTTTTTGAAATAATCAGTGAAAAAACAAAACTGCCTGTTCCGAATCCGATTCGGAAAGCATTGCAAGAAAACAAAGTGGTGTTACTGACCAATCACACCATGCTAATCAGAAAGGATAAATCAGAAATTTTTATTGACGACAGTGCTGCACCCATTCTTGATGATGAAGGAACGCTAACAGGTGGTGTGATTATTTTTCGTGACATATCGGATAAGAAAAAAACAGAAAATGAATTAGTTCAAATAAACAAGGACCTTGAATGGAAGGTGACCGAGCGAACGAAGGA
>JAHEZG010000444.1 GCA_023251195.1 Chitinophagaceae bacterium
CTTAGTAAAGATGAAAAGCAGGAAGTTTTTTCTTTCGCGGTGAACCACGCAAAAAAGAGAATCGGATTAGTAGCCGGAATCGGAGGGAATAACACGAACGAAGTTGTAAGTCAATTGAGCAATTTTAACCTCGAAGGATACGATGCTATTCTTTCTGTAAGTCCGTATTACAACAAGCCATCACAGGAAGGAATCTATCAGCACTATATTACCCTCGCTGCAAATAGCCCGTTGCCAATCATACTTTACAATGTTCCATCGCGAACCATGAGCAACATGACTGCCGAAACAACTTTGCGTTTGGCAAATGATTCAGAAAAAATTATTGGTATCAAAGAAGCATCAGGCAATCTTATTCAGATGATGCACATTGTACAAAACAGACCTAAAGGATTTTTAGTAATCTCGGGTGACGACCCTGTAACAGTTCCATGTATTTCGTTTGGGATGGATGGAGTAATTAGTGTTGCCGCAAATGCATTTCCGAAAGAGACTTCAAGAATGGTTCGAGCTGCTTTAGCAGGAAAATTTTCATTAGCAGAGAAAGACCATTATCATTTATTAGATATTACTGAGTTGATGTTTGCCGAAGGAAACCCTCCCGGTGTAAAAGAAATATTATCGCAAATGGAATTATGTGAACCGCATGTTCGACTACCACTCACCACTGTAACAGATGTTCTGAAAGAAAAAATCAGTAAGGAATTGGAAGAGATGAAATAATTGTTTCTATCAGAATCTGAATGATCAAAACGCTTAGTCATTATTGACAGTTTATTTGTCCCGGCAATGGTTCCTACTGATAAGGAAGAAACGAAAAAAAAATATTAGTAAAAGCATTAAGAAGAATTAAACTTAAGCAAACTAAATGATGGAATTTATATTTGTGAAGTAAGAAGTAATGATAAGCAGTTGTTAATTCAGAAAATTATTCTGGTAAAATGAAAAAATTAATCACATTACTTTTTTTAATTCCATTTGTAGCCAATGCTTTATACCACATATAAGTAATGCGCAAACAGTTTTAAATAAGTTTGTAATTTTTTAAATTGAATATAAAAAAAGGGTTTCAAATTTCTTTGAAACCCTTTTAGTGTGGGAGCTACTGGGTTCGAACCAGTGACCCTCTGCTTGTAAGGCAGATGCTCTGAACCAGCTGAGCTAAGCTCCCGTTTGAAGAGGCGCAAATGTAACAGGGTAAATGAATTTTCCAAAGAGTAATACTCATTGAAAGAAATTTATTCATTAGAATTTATACCCGATACTTATTCTGTTAAACGGAGAAGGTTCAACTGAAAAATGATGAGTGGCAGAACCAACCGAACTTATTACTGATTGTGAATAAACACGATTACTGTTTTCATTTATACTAAGCACGGAATAAGCTGACTCTAAAGAGAGCTTTATTTTTTCACTAAGATTAAAGCGAACCCCAAAAAATAATTCTGCTCCAATGCCAAAGGAGTTTGTTTTCTGCTGGAAATTCATTTCGTTAAACATCGATTTTCCTGAACCCGAAAATTTATGTTTGCGATAAATAAAATCAGACCCGCCATAAAAACGAAAAGCATTCCGTTCATATAAATTATGTTCGAAACCAATTTGCACTCCTGTATTATTCCATTTACCATTAAGGTTCACAGTATCTTTTACTTCGTAAAACTGTTTTGCCTCATGGTGAATTTGACCATTAGATGTAACGAATGAAATCCGGAAAGCATTTCTTTCATTTTCCTTTCTGTAATAAATTCCCTTTTTTAATTGTAAACGAAACCCTTCAAGATAAAAATCAGGAGCGAACTGATCATAAGTATATGAACCCGTTATCGGACCTACTTCACCAATAAATCTCCAAGTACTATCGCTTGTTCGTTCTACAAAAATCTGCGCATTTGATGCATGAAAACAAAGTGCAAAAAATGAAAGCAAAACGATTTTTCTTACTGTATTCAAATTGAATTTTTTAGGAGTCGCAAATGTATATACTCAGTTGAGGTTACCAACTGATTCTCATCCCTCTGCACAGGAATTTATCAACATATTAAATGCAAAAAATTACCATAACTTATTAAATAAAAAAGCAGCAACTTTTCAGTCGCTGCTTTTCAAATAAGGAGTATTAAAATTTATTTTGGGGTTGTTTTTACTTCAGTTGTTTTAGGAGCAACTTTAGTGGGAACCGGTCCTTTATTAGATGTTGATGGTGTAACAACTTGTGGAGAAGTTGGCGCGAGATTTTTAGTTACTGGCTGAGGCGAAGGAGCAGTTTTTACTGGAGTCTGCGGAGCAGTAGCGGAAGTATTACCGTACATAGGTTTTTTGGCCTGAGTAGTTGGAGTATTTGTTGAATTAACAGACTTCAGATTT
>JAHEZG010000150.1 GCA_023251195.1 Chitinophagaceae bacterium
TTGTTGGTTGTTTATGCTTCCAGTCACAATGATTCAATTTCGTTTTTTGATATGCGGCAACTTTATATCAGGCAATTAATATGGGTTGGCACCTCGGCTATTCTTGCGAGTTTTATTCTGGTAACTGATAATAAATTTTACACCTCATTCGCTTATATTATTTATGGATTGGTGATTGTTTTGGTCGTCGGTGTTTTCTTTTTCGGCCATGAAGTAAACGGAAATAAAAACTGGTTTGAAATCGGGAGTTTTCAATTGCAGCCATCGGAGTTTGCAAAATTTTCGGTAGCACTTGCTCTTGCAAAATTTCTGAGCAATCAAAACATCAACCTTAAAAACAACAGAACCAAAGCACTGGCTCTTGCTATAATTTTTTTTCCGGCCTTACTGATTCAATTGCAGGGCGATACAGGTTCTACATTGGTGTTTCTTGGATTTTTTCTGGTGCTTTACCGGTTTGGTTTGCCCGGCGAAATACTCATGCTGGGTGTAGGCATTCTGGCACTTTCAGTTCTTTCATTAATTATGGACAAATTTATATTAATTGGGATTCTGTTTTTTCTGGCAGGAGCCACACTATATTTTATTAAACGAAACCGGGCGGCTTACATCATTATTGCAGGTTTATTTGTTGGTGCCTCGTTGTATGTAACTACTACCAACTATGTTTTTAACAATGTGCTGAAGCTGCACCAGCAGCAGCGAATAAAAGTTTTGCTCGGTCAGGAAGTAAATGTGAAAGATGCCGACTACAATGTTCGTCAATCAAAAATCGCAATCGGCTCCGGCGGATTTTTAGGTAAGGGCCCGCTGCATGGCACACTTACCAAGTATAATTTTGTACCCGAACAGCACACCGATTTTATTTTCTGCACCATTGGCGAGGAATATGGTTTTTGGGGAACCACCCTTTTTGTTTTCCTCTTTTTGTTTTTTCTCATCAGAATACTGTCGCTCGCTGAACGGCAACGATCAAAATTTTCGCGCATCTATGCTTATGGTGTTGCCTCTATTTTATTCTTTCATTTTTTAATCAATATCGGAATGACCATTGGTCTGGCGCCGGTTATTGGCATCCCACTGCCATTCATTAGTTATGGCGGATCATCATTGTGGTCGTTTACCATTCTGCTTTTTGTTTTGATAAAGCTGGATGCAGACAGGTTGGCGGTGCTTCGATAGAAAATTAATAGTTAAAAAAAAATTTGCTGATATAAATCATTCGCAATCGCATACCGTTTATTTTTCTTCGTGATGGAAAAAATAATTCAGCATGAATCCATCAAAGCAACCCGCTAAAAACTCTGAAGCCACCATCTGGTTTGTATTAATTTTTCTTTTTCTGATTGGTGGCCTGTTGGTATATTTAAAAGCGCATCAGTAATTGTTTTTTTTGACTGTTACACTTTGCTTAGTCAGAAGTTCCACTTTTCTAAAAAGTGGAACTTCTAAGCATGAAGAACTTCAGAACTGAAAACGAATTACTTTTATGGGAGAAATAATTTACCATGAAAAAAATTCTTCTCTTCTGCTCATTTATTTTATTGCTGAATACAAAATCGCATTCACAAACTTTCCCTGAATTTGCACCACTTGGCGCAACTTGGAATTACATGGTTTATGAAATAAATGGCTCTGCATGGACTTTTCATTTTACCTCTGTCGATACAGCGATTATTGATGGAAAGCATGGAAAGAAAATCAATGCAGAATATGCGGTTGCACCATATTTTTTTGTTTATAGAGACAGTCTTCAGATGTACGCAAGTTTCGATAGTATTTCTTGGAAATTAATTTATGATTTCAGTAAACAAGTGGGAGATAGTTTTATCTCACATGTCAATTATCCAAATGAAGATTCAGTTGTTGTTGAGGTGACTGCAAGAGGTGATACTTTAATCGGAGGATTTCAAATTCCATACTTAAGGCTACATTCAACAAACCCAGCATTTTATGTTGGAGGCAAAGTTTTATTAAATATTGGTGGCGAAGATTTTTTCTTTGCGAATTCTACTTTTATGGACCCATCAATTAATGGTCTTCGTTGCTTTCATGATTCCTTGATAGGCGAATTTTTTTTAGTAAGTCCATGTGATACAGTTATAAGTATTGGTATCAGCGAAATTCTTGGAGACGATAATCTCATTTCCATTTACCCCAACCCCGTCAACGAAAATCTTTTCATTCAAAAATCAAAGCTAAGCAATTCAGCAAGTGTGCAGGTATTTAAATACACCGGTCAATTAGTTTTGGAGATTAAAAATTTCAAAGAAGAAAACATTGATACCCAAAATCTGCAAAACGGATTTTATGTTTTGAAATATTCGGATGGAAATAATTATTCAGTGAAAAAATTTTTAGTACAGCATTAAACTTCTCTGCGCCTATGCGTCTTCCAACAAATACATCGGTATGTTCCATCTGCGGTTAAATAATTTCAATTCATCTTTGAACTTTGAAACATTCAAACCTTTCAACTTTCAAAACTAAAAAAGCATTGAACGCATACGCACTCTCAGAAGGTACGTACACAGTTGATGAATCGAAAATATTTATCCCATTTAATAGCGATACAGATTCAATAAAAAATCGCCCCGCCTCGCTGCTTGTCGAAATTTGTCCGTTCCTGATAATAACTGACGAAGGCTTAATCATTATTGACCCCGGCTTAGGATTAATAAATTCTGAAGGTGAATTTCAAATAATAAAAAACCTTTCTCAACTCGGATTCAATAGCACCGATGTAAATTATGTTTTGTTAAGTCATTTGCACAAAGACCACATCGGAGGAGTAGCGTACGAAGAAAGCGGAGAAATGAAACCCATGTTCCCCAAAGCCGAATATGTTTATCAGGAAGAAGAAATGAATGATGCATTGGAAAAATCTTCTTCGAAATCTTTTGAAGAAAAAAAATTATTGTTCCTGAAAAACCGGAAAGAGAAAACTGTTTTGAAAGGCAACACCCAATTCAATAAAAATATTTATTGCGAAATCTCCGGCGGACACACCAGGCATCATCAGGTATTTTGGATAAACACAGCAACAGAAAAATATTTTTACGGAGGTGATGTATTGCCGCAAGGCACGCAACTCATCCGCAAGTTCGCAGCGAAATATGATTACGATGGAAAAAAATCAGCGGAACTCAGAATCGAATACGGAAAAAAATGTGCGACTGAAAATTATGCGTGTTTATTTTTTCACTCATCAATAAATCCAATTTCAAAATTGAAATTTGAAGATGAAAGGTTTGAATTAATCGGAATTTAGCAATCTTCAATAATCTTAAATCTCAACTCTTAAATCTTAATTCAAATTATCGCCAGAAAAAAACTTTCTCCCCCAAAAACTTTAGCGGCTTCGGAATTTTTTTACGCATAAGCCAGGGTTTATCGGTGGCATATCTTTTAATGTGCGACATGGCTTCCTGAATATCGTCGGTTACTAAAAACAATTCAAGGTCTTTCGCATCAATGGTTTTATGGTCTTCCATGGTTTGCAATTGCATCAATAAATTGTTCCAGTATTCTTTACCAAATAGTATAACCGGAAAACCTTTAATCTTTCCTGTTTGTATGAGTGTAAGTGCTTCAAATAATTCGTCGAGCGTTCCCATTCCGCCCGGCATCACCACAAACGCATATGAATATTTAAACATTAAAACCTTGCGAACAAAAAAATGTTCGAAGGTAACTTCGCGCGTGAGGTAGGGATTTTCCTTTTGTTCATGCGGCAACTTGATATTGCACCCGATTGAAATTCCACCGGCTTCAAAGGCTCCTTTATTTGCAGCTTCCATTACACCCGGGCCGCCGCCGGTCATTACACCAAAACCAAGTTTTGAAATTTCTCTTCCCATCACAATCGAATTTGAATATACAGGATGATCAGGTTTGAATCTGGCAGAACCAAATACCGCAATGCAAGGTCCTGCAAAATGCAAAGTTCTGAAACCCTTTATAAACTCAAACATAATTTCCAGTGTAAATCCAAAATCTTTAATTCTGGAATGCGGTCCTTCCAAAAAATAACTTTCGTTATTAATTATAGATCCGGAAGGTGCGATGGATTTTTTCATATTTAATTTAATGGCCTATTGTGTGGCGAAATAAATCAACCGGCATATTTATTTCGAAACTTGTTTACTTTAAATGCTGAGTAAATCAACCTCTATAGAATTCTAAAAATTAATTCAAACCTGATGAACATCTGCTTAGTAAAGTGGAACTGTAAAAGGCAAATGAAGTAAATGCCGTTTTCTGATTCAAGTAACCCGAAACGAATTAAAGATTAATCTTCAACACCATTCCCGGTTGCAGATGTGACCATTTTGATGGTGAGTTAGCTGCTTTGATTTCAGCAACTGTTACACCACTGTATTTATTCGCAATTGCCCAAAGTGAATCACCTGATTTTACTTTATAATAAATAGTTTTTGAACCGGATGTAGTTGAGGTGGATGAAGTAGTTGTGGAAGTTGTAGTTGGTTTTGTGGTTGAAGTTGTAGAGGTTGTTTTTGTTCCAGATGTTGGATGAGATTCGCTGTATCCGTTACCGCTGTAAATTTTTATTTTTTGTCCTGCATAAATCATATTGTTATGAATCACATTCCATGATTTTAATTGAGCAACCGTGCATTTGTTTTTTGATGCAATGATTCCCAATGACTCACCACTGCGGACCGTATGCGTATAGTAATTTCCTTTTACTCCATTGTATGAAGTATAATTTTTTACCAGACAGTTTTTTGATGCGCAAACAATTGAATCCTTCATGGCATCATACACACAATATTTATCGGATGGAAGTTTCAATGCATATGGCTCGTTGAATGCCGGAATAACATTGGTGCGCAAACCCGGATTTAAAAATTTCACCATCTCAACAGTAAGATTGGTGTACTTGGCTACTTGCTCGCAACTCAATTTCTGATACACATCAACAGTTGAAATTTCACACACACTTTGTTCAGGTTCTCTGACTTGTAAGTCATGAGCATAGTAAAAATTCATTACATACATGGCGGCAACAAATGCCGGAACATAGGAACGGGTTTCTTTCGGAAGATACTTGCTGATTGCCCAGAAATCCATTTTGCCACCTGACATTGCAATCGCCTTATTTACATTTCCCGGGCCGCAGTTATAAGAAGCAATTGCTAAAAACCAATCGCCATAAATGTTGTACGAGTTTTTCATGTAAGCAGCAGCGCCTTCAGTTGAGCGGATAATATCTCTGCGTTCATCCAGGTAAGAGTTTACGGTTAAGTCATAAACTTTAGCAGTACCGGGCATAAACTGCCACAACCCCACTGCACCTGATTTTGAAATAGCCATTGGATTTAGTGCGGATTCAATTATTGCCATGTACTTTAAATCAGCAGGCACTCCGTTGTCAACTAATATTTTTTCAAAAATCGGAAAGTAAAATTTACTTAATCCCAGCATACGCTCCACCTGATCGCGACGACGCAAAGTGTAGAGGTCAATAAATTTTTTAACTTCTTCGTTATAGACAAGGGGCATTACCGTATTGAAAGATTTCAATCGCGCATCATAAACTGAATCCTGAAAAGTAGGGAAACGGTTGTAGCTGTTTTCGCCATAAGTTTCCATGATTAACGAATCGAGTGAGTTGTCAACTGCATTGATACTATCTGCTCCGTTGCCGATAAAAGGCGCAGGAGAAATAGTAGTGTTGATGCTGTTGAGCGGTTGCTGAGCAAACAAACTCAGCGAGGTGAATATGCAACAACCAAAGGCGAAGAGAAAGGTTGTCGCAGGTTTTTTAAAATTGAGCAGCTTCGTCATTACTGTTACAGTTGTGTTTACACAGGTTAAGAAATTGTTAGCTCGCAAAATAGGTATCCGTTTTAAAAAAACAATAGCTCAAAATCATTCATTTCAGATTCGGTTAAACTGATTGTCTAAAAAAGTTACCTAATGCAAAAAGGGTATTACGATTGAGTTGGGAATTTGTTGTCGGGGTTAAGACGAAGTTTTGATGATATTATTTCATCAATACAGCAGAGAATGCTAACAATTCTGCTTCTTTAAAACTTCCTGCCATCAACTGCAAGCCATAAGGCATTCCGTTACTGTGCTGAAATAGTGGAAGTGTGATTGCAGGAATACCCGCAATTGGCGCCTGCACGGTAAAAATATCAGCGAGATACATCGCAATCGGGTCATCAGATTTCTCACCTAAACCGAATGCCGTTGTGGGTGTGGTCGGAGTTAAAATAAAATCGAAGCGCGATAAAATTTCCTCTGTTTTTTCTTTGATGAGGCGACGAACTTTTTGCCCCTTGGTGTAATACGCATCATAAAATCCTGCGCTCAATACAAAAGTGCCGAGCATAATTCTGCGCTTCACTTCTTCACCAAATCCTTCACTGCGATTTCTATTATAAGTAGATTCAAGGTCAACTGCATTTTCGCTTTTAAATCCGAAACGAATTCCATCGAAGCGCGAAAGATTGGATGATGCTTCGGCAGTTGTGAGAACATAGTAAGTCGGAACCAGGTAATCGAGATAAGGAAAATCAATGAACTCAATTTCGTGTCCTGCCGATTTTAATTCTTCAATGTAATTGAGCGTGCGGCTTTTTATTTCAATGTCAATTCCGGGATGATTGATGCAATCGGAGAACACCGCAATTTTTGCTTTGCGATTGAAGCTGAGTTTCTCAGCATATTTTTCAACCGGTTTTGATGAAGCAGTGCTGTCGAACTCATCGGCACCCGACATAATTTCCAGCAACAATGCGCAATCAGAAATGCTGTGTGTGAACGGACCAATCTGATCGAACGACGATGCATAAGCAACTAATCCGTAGCGCGAAATTCTTCCGTAAGTTGGTTTGATTCCAATCACTCCGCAGAACGATGCGGGCTGACGGATGCTTCCGCCTGTATCAGTTCCCAACGAAGCGAGGCACATATCCATTTGCACTGCCACCGCACTTCCACCCGACGAACCGCCCGGTACCTTGGTTTCATCCAAGCCATTTTTCACATTTCCGTAAGCCGAGTTTTCGTTCGACGAACCCATTGCAAATTCATCGCAGTTGGTTCTGCCAATGATTATGGCATCTTCATTCAACAACCGCTCAACAGCAGTTCCCGAATAAAGTGAGGTGAAACCCTTCAGAATTTTTGACGAGGAAGAAACTTTGTGTCCCTTGTGGCACAGCACATCTTTCAGCGCAATCACCATTCCGGCTAAGCGACCTGCGGTTTTGTTTTTTATTTTTTCGTCAACGAGGGCAGCCTGCTGCAATGCTTCATCTGCATACACTTCCAGAAAAGCATTCAGGTGTTTTTTCTTTTCAATGTTGGAGAGATAATGTTTTACCAGACCTGTGCAATCAGTCTTTCCACTCTCCAAGTCAGATTTGACTTGCGATAATGATGAGTAAAGCGGATTCAATTTTTTTGAATGAGCGTTTTTATACCTGTTTATTTAGGTATTTCTTTTTTAGGTTCTTCTTCCTTCATGCCCTTTTCAATTTCGGCTTCAACATTTGCCTTGGCGCTGTTGAATTCACGAACTCCTTTTCCGATGCCGCGCATCAGTTCAGGTATTTTTTTTCCTCCGAAAAACAGAAGCACTACCAATAAAATAAGGAACCACTCGCTGCCGCCGGGTAAGCTTAGTAAAAGAATGTGTTGCATTGCTGATTGTATTGTGGGTGTAAATGTAGATTGAAAAAGGGAAGTGTGAAAAATTAGTTTGCCGTGTGATTTGAGTTGTGGTCAGGCGACCAACAATGGAGAGGAGCGTTTTTCTTTTCCCCAAAAAAATAAAGCGTAACAGTTTACAGATTGCTTCAAATTTATGATTACATAAATTTTCGCAATGACAGCGTGAGAGGATTAGTGTAACAGTATTTTTTTATTTCTGCGCCAGCCAGTTCTCAGGATCTAACAAAGTGGTGCCCTTCCATATTTCGAGGTGAACCATGGTGCCTTCTTCTTTATCGGTATAGGCACGACCGATGGATTGCTTGGTTTCTACTTTGTCGTTTGGCTTGACTGTTACACTTGCCATGTTGCTGTAAACGGTGAAGTAATCGCCGTGACGAATGATGACCGCCGTGTGGTAACCCGGATTGGCGAGCACACTGACCACAGTGCCTTTGAATATGCTGCGAACATTGGCGCCGCCATTTGTTTTTATATCGCAGCCATTATTTTTTGTGGTGACATTTTTTAAAACAGGATGCGGATGTGTGCCGAACGATTCGATGATGACTCCCTGCTCCACAGGCCACGGAAATTTGCCCATGTTGGCGGCGAATGAATTGGACATTGCCGTGATTTCGGGTGTGCTGGTGATATTGGAGTTGTTGTTGGTTTTGGAATTGTTGCCGCCGGTGGTGGATTTTTTTGTGCTTGCCGCTATTTCTTTTTTAATGGCATCGGATATGAGCTTGTTGAGTTTGGTTTGTTCGGCTTTCTTTTTTGTGAGGTCGGCTTTTATTTTTTTCTCCTGCGTGGAAAGTTGCTTTACAACTTTGTCTTTATCCGATTTTTCTTTTTGCAGTTTATCTTTTTCTGCCTGCTGCTGCGTGAGCAATTCTTTCTTTTCGTTTTTCTGCTTGCTCAGCACTTTCACTTTTCCGGTTAATGTGTTTTTTGTCTGCACAATTAAATCGGCTTGTGTGCGGCGATAGGCGCTGTATTTACGGAGGTATAAAATGCGGCGAACTGCATCGTTAAAACTTTCGGCGGATAACACGAATAATAATCGACTGTAAGTACTTCGGTGTTTGTAGGCGGTGTAAACCATGACCGCATAATTTTTTTTCAGCTTGGTTAAATTGCCATCCATTGTTTTGATGGATGATTTTGTTTCGCCTATCTGACTGTCGATCTGGTTGAGTTGCGAATTGTAATTGCCAATTAATTTTTCGCGCGATGAGATTTTTTTCTGCAACGCTTTTACTTCGGTGAGTGAAGATGTTTTGGATTTTTTTGTTTTGTCGAGCTCCTTCTGCATCTGGTCAATCTCTTTGAGCAGTGAATCCTTCTTCTTCTGCAATTCATCTT
>JAHEZG010000151.1 GCA_023251195.1 Chitinophagaceae bacterium
TATTTACATCAGCCACATTGAAGCGAATGCTGTTCAGAATGGATGGATTTTGTGTCATGATGGTAACGAAGGTTCAATTGACCTGACTGCATCACATGGTATCGGATATTATTCTTACAACTGGAGCAATGGCGAAACAACTGAAGACATCAGCGGCTTGGGTGCAGGTACCTATACTGTAACTGTTACAGATGATACACAATGCTCAGCAACTGCTTCTGTTACTATTGGAGAACCAAGTATAATTGAAGTAAGTGCACAAACACAAAATGCTTCTTGCAACGGAAACGAAAACGGATGGATTGATTTGACTGTTACAGGTGGAACATCACCTTACACATATCTGTGGAGCAATGGGGCAACCACTCAGGATTTAAATAATCTGGGGGCAGAAACTTTCTATGTAACAGTTTACGATGCGAATGGTTGTACTGCTACTTCTTATTACAATGTAACAGAACCTGGCAGCGCTGATGCCGGTGACGATCAAACCATTTGCGCTGGTAACTCTGTGCAGTTGACTGCATCGGGTGGAAATATTTACTTGTGGACTCCTGCAGCAAGTCTGGATAATGCATCGGTTTACAATCCGGTTGCTTCTCCGACTGTTACAACCACTTACACTGTTACCATTTCAAATTCAAGTGGTGAACTGGTTACCAATGGTGATTTCGAAGCCGGTAACACCGGATTCACTACTGATTATATTTTTGTCAATACTCCTTACAGCGGTGGTTATTCTTCAGGAACAGGTTTGTGGCCTGAAGGAAAATATGCTGTGGGTCCAGATCCTAATTTCTATCATCCATTATTCTTCGGAGGCGGATACCCATCCGGAACCGGAAACCTGATGATTGTAAATGGTTCGGTTACACCGGGAACTAAAGTGTGGGGCGAAGTAGTGAGTGTTACACCTAACACTGATTATTATTTCTCTGCTCAAATCAGTACGCTGGTTCCGCAATCGCCTGCACAATTGAATTTCTCAATTAATGGTTTACCAATCGGACCAACACTTGTTGCGCCTGCTACTATTAATAACTGGATTCAATTCTACGCAGTGTGGAACTCAGGAGCTAACACTGCTGCCAACATTAAAATCATCAATGGCAATACCATCGCATCCGGAAATGATTTCGGATTAGATGATATTTCGTTCACTACTGTTTGTTCTGTTACAGATACTGTGGTTGTACATGTAAGCCATATTCATACAGAAATTTCTTCAACCAATGTACACTGCCCAAGCGGTAACGATGGTTCAGCCAACTTAACTGTTACAGGCGGAATTATTCCTTACACTTACAACTGGAGCAATGGCGAAACAACTGAAGACCTTAGTGGACTTGCTGCTGGAACATATACTGTAACAGTTTATGATGCGGCGCAATGTTCGGCTGTTGACTTTGTTGAAATTACTCAACCGGCTGCTATTGTTATCACGCATGAAATTACCAACTCTACTTGTGGTAATGCCAACGGCGCTATTGATGTAACTGTTACAGGTGGTACTGCTCCTTACACTTATTATTGGGTGAATGGTGCAACCACTGCTGACCTTACTGCAATTGCTTCAGGTGATTATACTTTGATTGTAACAGATGCTAACGGTTGCACTGCTACTGATAACGCATTTGTAAGCGGAACTCCTGATATCAGTTTATCAGAAACACACAGCAATTCTACCTGCGGACAGGAGAATGCAAATGTGTTCCTGACTGTTACAGGCGGTACTGCTCCGTTTGATTTCTTGTGGAGCAATGGTGCTACTGATCAGAATCTTGCCGGTGTGTCTTCGGGTACTTACCTCGTTACTGTTACAGATATAAACGGATGCCCTGCAGTGTTACAGGTAGAAGTGGATTGTACTCCCCCTTTATGCAACATGCAACTGACTTACGATCATTCAAACAATGAATGCTTCGGTGAGTGCGACGGAACAATAGACTTAACTGTGATTGGCGGAACAATGCCTTTCTCTTATAACTGGAGCAACGGTGGTTCAGGAATTCACCTGATTGGTTTGTGTGCTGGTGATTACAGCGTAACTGTTACAGATGTAAACGGTTGCTTCGCTGTTGCCAACATTAATATCTCGCAACACGATCCGATTGTGATTGCGATGGATACCAGCAACAGTAACTGCGAACACTTGTGTCATTGTTGTACAGGTGCAATCATTGCCTTCCCATCGGGAGGTGCAGGTCCTTACACTTACAATTGGTCGAATGGTGCTGCGGGTCCAATTGCTGCGGGTCTTTGCCCTGGTCAATACTTTGTAACTGTTACAGATGCAAGCGGATGTACTGCTCTTGCGGGTGCTTATGTGGATTGTATTGAAACAACTCCGCCGCCACCACCTCCTCCACCTGCTTGTCAGGCACCAACAAACTTTACTGTAACCAATGTAACATCATCAAGTGCTATTCTGCATTGGGATGCTGTTCCGGGTGCTTACGGCTACAAGATTCGTCGTCGTGCAGTTGGAACTACAACTTGGGTGAATACCGGTGTGTATGCTCCTGCGCATCAAAAGACTATTCAGAATTTACAGTGTAACACTGCTTATGAATGGCAGATTGAAACACTGTGCAATGCTGAACAAACTGATGTTTCTGCATGGGTGACTAACACGCCAAACTTTACAACAGCTCCATACTGTGCAATGCCAACAGGTTTGTATGTAGATAATATCACTGCTACTTCGGCTAGAGTTCACTGGAGTCAGGTTCCGAATGCAACAAGCTACAGAATCCGGTATCGCATACATGGAACCTCTACCTGGTCAAATACTTCAGTATCAGGATCGGCTACTCAGAAAACAATTCTGAATCTTGTTACTGGTGCAACATACGATTGGCAATTGCGCGCACGATGTGCAGGTTCAAACGATGTAAGTTCATTCAGTAATTCAGCAATTCAACAATTTACTTTGTTAGGTGCGAGAATGGAAGATGAGGAAAACAACAACTCAGCAAAATCAATTACTATTTTCCCTAACCCGGCAAATAATAATGTGACAATTGAATTGAACAATGGTTGCAAATGCAATGAAGCTGCAACTATTTCTATCACCAATGTTTTAGGGCAATTGATTTATACCACTTCAATCAATCTGAATGCTGGGGCGTTGAAACATGAAATCAAATTACCTGAATCAATGATTGATGGATTGTACTTTGTTACTGTTCGCTCATCAGATTATGTTGAAACAAAACGCTTAACCGTAAGCAAATAAAAAACGGTAGAACACTAAATCGCATCAGAGGCTGTTCAGCAATGAACGGCCTCTTTTGTTTTTATTTTGTCAGGGATTTTTATTTCTGAATAAATGCAGAAAATTTGAACATTGAATTAATTAGAATAATCAATAAAAGAAATTCAATTTAAAAATAAACAGTCTGATAAGAATAAATTAATTGGCTGAAAATGATAAACGAAAAAATATTTATTTCTTCTTTCTCCCATGATCGTGAACATCTTCAGGCAAAATTTTTTCAGAAAGCCATTTGCCATTTCGGTGTTCGCCTAATATAATTACATATTTATTTTGTTCATAGAGTTTTTTGGCTTTCAACATTTCTTCTTTATTGATGGTTGAAATTTTTATTCCGTTCTTTGAACCTAAAGAACATACTTCAATATAAAAACCATCTTTTAAAACGCGTGGTGCTGCCTGTAGTTTTGCCATTTCTTTGTAATAAACTATTTAAGAGAATAATTTAATTAATTGTGCAAATTAACGACACGCGATTAAAACAATCAATATAACTAATCAAAGATTTTAAACTGAAATGCATTGTAAACGGAAATCCATTGGAACATTTAATTTAGTTTAAAATATATATTTAATACAACCTTAAGTTAGAATTGTAGTTTGCACCCGCAAAGTTTGTCAATTTAGAAAAGCTAACAATAAATAATGGAGATAAAACCACCCATAGAAAGCATCTTGATACTTACAGGAACTGAATATCCGCAAAGAGCTTCATTGATATTTAAAAAATATTTTTTCAATAAAAACCGTTCAATTGAATTGTTATTGTCAGTTGACGGATTAACAAAAGTCTGGGTAAAAGATAAAAAAACAATTGACCAGTTAAATGAGATTATTGAAAAAAGAAATATTGAATTTAAAGCGAAAGCCTTGGATAAATCTGCAAAATTGAAAGAAGAGGAGTGGAGCTTAATTGGCAGTTTGAGTGGTGTTAAAGATGATTTTAGCTTTTATACTAATCGCAGCGGAGCCGTCATTGAATATTCAAGAGTATATCTGGCTTTTCGCGAACCAAAACATTAATCTTAATTTCTTTTCACCATTATCAAAGCGTTAGTAAATTGTTATAAATAAAATATTTAACTGTATTTACTTGAGCTGTATCGGTCATTTTTGCCTTAGTAAACATTGTAGGTAATACTTTATCCCATCTTTCTTTTTTAAAGGCATTGGGTTGCTTAAATGAATGACACGATGTGCATTTTGATTTCATAATTTCAAATCCGGATTTTGCTGTTGCATCAAAAACTTTATATTGAATACTGCTGGTGGGAATAGTTGATTTGGAGCATGCAACTAAAATTGAAACGATTAGAAAAATCAACGATATTTTATTCATTTTTTAAATAAATGTTTTTTTAAAAATTCAAATGAACAACATTAAAAGTATCAAAAGCAAATTTCCGTCTGTTATAAATTAAATGACAGGAGAATTCTGGATTCAAATCGCTCATGTTCAGTTAAATCCATATTCAAAGAAAATTCCGGTGTTAATTTAAAATTTCTTATTTGCGGCATGCACGAAATATTAATATACCAGCCATCACTATGAAAATTCAAAACCGGACCAATAAAAAGAAGGCTGCTTTCCCATCCTTCTTCAGGGGCTATATCATTAAAGTTTTTAGCTTCAATTCCAATTCCGATTTTTTTGTTTAACGAATACATGTACCCCAGGTTTATACTCACCGGATATTCCATATTATATTTTACTTTTTCATGCTCTAATTCAATTTCCATTTCAGTTTCCTGAACAATATTCACAGCCATTAAATGATGTTTTATTTGCTTGTCTAAAATTAGTTTTGATTCAAATTCCCATTCTTCTCCATCGCTGCTAACTTCGGAATAAAGTGCAGAACCAATTTTATTAACCGTCGGATCAGTTAATTTCCACTTCAACTCAGCACTGAAACCTATGCTGTTAGTATGCTGAATAATTTTTATTGTTTCGTCAAAAAAAGTTTTAGAATCGAAATTAAGATAAAGTGATGTTTGAATGTTTTTACCTAACCCGATTTCAAATTCAATCCTTTGATTAAATGAGTTGAAAAAATTAGATCGTTTTGAATTCCATTTTGCAGAATATTCGATGTCTTTTAATCCAGATGACAAAACATTTGACTGAAAGGTATTGGTAAATACCCGGTCTTGAGCTTGAATTTGGAATATTGAAACCAGAATCAAAATTCCATTACATATTATTTAGAATCAATCTAAATTAGGAAAAATAATTTAATGATTTTGATCATGGAATATGAAACCAACGAATAATTCATTTTACGATTTTTCAAACCCAGTAAAAATCAAAGGTTGGATATTATTTATTCGACTACAATAAATATAATAATACTAAAGCTGGCTAGTGTTGTAAAGAACAGTTAAAATATCATCGCCTGAATTAGTTTCAGAAATTAAATTGTAACCATTTTGAAAAACCGGAGCTTTAACCCCACTTATAAATTTTGTTTTTGATGTAAATATCCTTGCCTCATCCCATTTATTTTCGTCGATGAATTTTTGTAAAGTATAACTACCCCCTTCAACAATTAATGATTGAATCTTAATTGAAAATAAGTAGGAGAGAAGTTGAGAAATTACATCAGCACTGAAATTTAATTTAACTCGTCGAAGGTTATTGATTTCATCATTTTTCACTTCGTTAAAAACTATGGATTCAAGTTGCTGATTAAATAAATTTAAATTCATTGGAAGCGTTAAGCTTTGATCAATGACGAGCCGCAAAGGATTTTTTCCAGGCCAAAACCGAGCATTCAACAAAGGATTATCAATGCGAGCTGTGGCTGTACCAACCAAAATAGCGTCCTCTTCTGTTCTCCATTTATGAACCAATACTTGTGATTCTTTTCCGGAAATTCTGATTTTTTCACCAGAAAGAGGTGCAATAAAATGATCAGCAGTTTCTGCCCACTTTAAAATAATGTAGGGTCGCTTTTTTTCATGAAAAGTAAAAAATCGCTTATTAAGTTTTTTGCCCTCCATTTCCAAAATATTTTCAACTACATCAATTCCATACGATTTTAATTTTTTTATTCCATTGCCACTTACGATCGGATTTGGATCAGTATTGGAAATAATCACTTTTTTTATTCCATTTTGAATTAATAAATCAGCACATGGTGGTGTTTTTCCATGATGTGAACATGGTTCCAAATTGACATATAAAATTGAGGAGGAAATTAGGGATGGAAAGTTTTTTTCTGCATTAAGTATCGCATTAACTTCTGCATGTTCTCTTCCATATTCCTGATGATATCCTTCACCAATAATTTTATTATCGCAAACCAATACAGCGCCAACCATTGGATTAGGCGCAACATTTCCTTTTCCTGTGGCCGCCAATTCAAAACATCGGTGCATGTATTTTTCAGAAAAATCTTTCATGATATTGCAAAATTAAAAACGATAGGTAACGGCACGATAAAAAAATAAAACAGCAGCTGCGGAGAACCGTGATGATTGAACAACTATTTTTTTACGATTGAAGAAGTAAAACATTTGAGGTTCGATCAACGGTAAAATGGTATTTCAAACTATTGTATATGCCTGTTCAGCATAGATTATTTCTTGCTGATATATTGACAATCTACATTAGTGTAACTAATATGCAACCAATCGTAAAACATACTACAAAGTGCATTACACCTGTTGAAATACCATGTGATTTTGATAAACAAGATGATCTTAAATTTAAGTCTCGATGAATAGACTTTACAAAAAAGAAATACTTGTTGGAACCAAATTTATAGCACTTCTATTCCAGTTATTTTTATTAGGTGTTTTTCAAGCAAACGGACAATCAACCAACTGTGATAATTCAAATTTTGAAAATGGTGATTTTTCAAATTGGCAGGGTGGAACTGGTACTCCAAATGGAAACTCAGGAAATAATCCTGGGGGGTGTTGCCCGATAGTTATTAATAACTTTTTAAACTCGGCAGCATTAATACCACCGAGGCATGTTATTACCACACCAATAGCCGATCCCAATACATTTAATAATTTAATTGAAGTAGCACCGGGTGGAAATTTTTCGGCAAGACTAGGAGCATGGCAAAATTCTTTTTATGCTCAAAATAATCCAGGTCCTTTTCCAGGTTCAAAATCAGAAATGTTGCGATATACTTTTACCGTGACTCCAAATTCTGAATTATTTGTTTATTCCTACGCAGTAGTTCTTGAAGATCCTAATGTTTTTGTTACACCTCACTCTGCGAATGAAAAACCACGGTTTGAAATTAAGGTGCTTGATCAGGCAGGAAATTATGTTCCCAATGCGCTATGCGGGCATTACCTTGTAGTGGCCGATTCAAACAATGCCGGATTTCAAACCGGAATTTCAACCTCAGCTTCAGTTGTACATTATAAAAACTGGACAACAGTTGGGATTGATTTAACCGCATATTTAAATCAAACAATTACCATTGAATTTCAAGTCGGAGACTGTGCTTTGGGCGGGCATTTTGGTTATGCATATATTGACGCGTATTGCGCCCCTTTACAAGTACTTGCTCAGTATTGTGTAGGACAAAATCAGGTGGTACTTACTGCCCCAGCTGGATTTTCATATCTATGGATGCCTGGTGGTTATACTTCACAAACAATAACTATAAACAATCCACAAATCGGCTCAGTTTATACTTGTGATTTAACATCTGTAACAGGATGTGTTGCAACAATTTCTACTGTAGTACAACCAACTTTAATTACTCCTGACTTTGGTTATCAGGTTGATTGTAATTTAAATACGGTTTTATTTTATGATTCTACCATTGTATTAAATGGAACTGCCTCAAATTGGGTATGGGATTTTGGTGACAGTACTCCTCAAATGAGTGGCGTTCAAAACCCGGTTCACACCTATCCCGGACCGGGAATATATAATGTTTCATTAACAGTTACCTCTGTTGCTGGTTGCTCCCAAACAATAACAATTCCAATTACGATTCCGTTAGTAACGGTTGATGCACCCTCAAGCACAATTTGCTCAACTGCATTTGTTACCATAAACGCAAGCGGTGCCAGTACTTATACCTGGAGTCCGTCAACCGGATTAAATGTTACTACCGGGGCAACTGTTCAAGCTTCACCTACTGTAAGCACAACTTATACTGTTACCGGATACAATGTAAACGGATGTTCGGGCACAACTACTGCGTTTGTTCATATTGCACCAAATCTTGTTGTAAATATTACCGCAACAAGTGACAGTGTTTGCGAAAATTCTTCTACTTCAATTAGCGCAATAGGTGGAACAAATTATTCGTGGAGTCCATCAACTTATTTGAATTCTTCTACTGGAAATTCTGTGATTTCATTACCATTGGCAAGTATTACTTATACAGTGATCGTAACTGATGGGAGTGGATGCAGTGGTCAGGCCTCAATACCGATTTCATTGCTTCAAAATCCGGTTATTACTGTAAATAGTCCTGCTATTTGTAATGGGCAAGTTGCGAACTTAAATGCAAGTGGCGCATTAAGTTATAACTGGTCAAATGGTGCAACTGGAAATACAATTACTGTATCTCCTGTTTTAAATTCAACTTACACTGTTGTAGGAAGTGATGGATTTTGTACTGATACAACAACTGCATTTGTTACGGTAAATCCATTGCCTGTTATTAATGTAAATTCACCATTGACTGTTTGCATTGCAGGTAGTATAGTTCTAACCGCTTCGGGTGCTGTTAATTATTCATGGGCACCTTCTTTGGGTTTAAGTTCAAATTTCGGGGCTAT
>JAHEZG010000152.1 GCA_023251195.1 Chitinophagaceae bacterium
GACATGTTTTAAAAATTGTTTTTTGTTTTAGTAACGCAAATGTAATGCCTTTGAATTTTGACGAACAAAACCTGACTTTATTGCACTACAACTTTTTGTCTTTATAATAAAAGCTGAATGAATTAAATCCGGTTTTCACTTGCAGCACATCATAGTCTAAACGAATATCATCGTAAGATTGTGCAGGAAGTTCAATCATTTTACCGAAAGTATAAAAACGAATTTCGTTTGATTGAGTGAAGTAGTATAGAGAATTTTGACTCATCTCTATTTTAACCGGAATAAAATTTTCGAGCCTTGTAATTTGCCCTTTATAAAAAACCGAAATTCCTCCTGTTCCATTTTCAAACACAAGCATGTCATCTTTTATGCGAACAATTTGAGGATTCATTACTCCGGTTTCAATAATTTTTCCTGCATAAAATATTTTTAATTCACTTGTTCCGTCAATAAATGCTACCAGATCATTACCGGTAAATACAGGGGCCATTTTCTTCATTCCGCTTCCAACCGGCACTGCCCCTAAATCAAAAGTTTCTCCTTTATAAAATACTTTTAAATCATTGTAATAATCACGGTAAACCACAATGTTTCTTCCGGCGTTAATCATTTGCGGCGCCTGATTTTCCTGTTCAATTATATCACCATCATAAAAAATATTGAACTGGTCGTACTGTGTAACCCATGCAAAAACATTGCTTCCTGCCGCACTCATGGTTACCGGATTTCCCAGGCTGTTTTCTTCGAGGCGCACAATTTTTCCTTTCCAATATAAATTGTAAACATATTGCCGATCGTCAAAATAGCCGACAACGCTATCACCATACGCAAAGCTGGTGTTGTAATCGGCCAGTTTTGTAACCTTTCCATTATCGAAAACACAAAGAGTTGCCTGATTTTTAAAAACAACCAGATTATTCGTTGCATAAAAATCGGTGGTGTAGCCTTCATTTATCTGCACTGGTTTTCCATTATAGTAAATTTTAAAGTTCTTTATATTGTCAATGAATGGAACACAATTTCCACCAATCAGAAAATATTTTGGCTGTAAATAATCTGCTTGCTGAATATTAAAATTATCGAAAACAAAAAATCGCCCATCCTGATTTACATAGGCAGAAAGCGGTTGCGAGTTTCCCGAAATAAAAAATAACGACAGCAGAATAAAAGGCAGAAATAATTTTTTCATCGCAGTAAAACTAAGCATCACCTGCGCTTCACCAATAATTCTTGTATCAAAAAAAATTATAAAACGAAAGTTCGTGAATATCAAAATCAACTAAAAAAGAATTATCAAATCATCAAATTATCAAATCATCAAATTGAATTTCCTATGTTCGCTCCTTGAAGAAATAAAATGTTCAAACAATTTTTTTTCGGCGCCACTGATTCTCCGATACACATGTTTCATCACGCACTGGGTGCCGTGCTGATTATAATTTCCACTTGTTTTTTAATTGCCATTCTTTTCAATTGGATTTCCGGAAGAAGAAAAAAGAAAGTTAAAATTTCCACGGAAAAAATAATTCAGAATAAAACTGCTGAAGTTGTTACAGAAAAAATTCAGGAAGAAAAACCGATTGAAAAAATTTCTGAAATAATTGAAGAGATTAAACAAGAAAAAAATGCTCCCGCAATAGAAATAAATTCATTAATAAAAACCGATCAGGAAATAAAACAACCAACTGAAAAGGAATTTGAAATTAAAGTTTATGAGGAAGCAGTTTGTAATCTGCGTGAACATTTATTTCTCTTCACCGAAATTTTATTGAATAAAAAATTAACAGAGCTTGATTGGGACAAACGAATTCCGGAAACCGCATTACTTGATCACCGCAGCTATCATCGATTGATTTTTTTACTGATAAATCTCAACGCTGATATTGCGCAAACAACCTCGCGATTCAAATTGGTTTTAGAAACAACGAGTGATGTTGCTATCAATCACCAGATTTATTTCCGCAATTGGATGATGCCGCAGGAAATGATTTCAACCTTTAAAACCGGAAGCGATTTCGATTCAAACAAAAAAGAAATAAGCATGGCAGTAAAAATTGCCGAACTGAAAAACTGGAAGATTCAGGCATCATCATCAGAACAAGGAACGATGATTAACTTATTGATGAAACTTTCCATTTCGAAATAATTTTCATCAATACGAATAAACTATTGAACCAATGAACTATTGAACCAAAACGAATGAGCCACGAAAACAATCATAAAATTCTGAACATCGCGGTTATCGTAGCAGCCCTTGGCTACTTCGTTGATATTTATGATTTGATTTTATACCTGCTCGTGCGCAATCCGAGTTTGCACGCCATCGGAGTTCCGGATGCACAGATGAAAGAAATCGGAATTCAACTTTTCAATTATCAAATGGTGGGCATGTTGTGCGGTGGTATTGTGTGGGGAATTCTCGGCGACAAAAAAGGAAGAATGACCGCATTGTTTCTTACCATACTTATTTACTCGCTCGCAAACATTGCCAACGGATTTGTGCAAACAGTTGAACAATATAAATGGCTTCGATTCATTGCCGGATTTGGTTTAGCCGGAGAACTCGGTTTAGGAATTACACTCGTAAGTGAATCCATGAGCAAGGAATCGCGCGGCTACGGAACCATGATAGTTGCAGCAGTTGGTTTGTTGGGCACCGTGCTCGCCTACTTAATTTCAGAGTGGGGGTGGAGAGAAACTTACTGGCTCGGTGGCATTCTTGGTTTGTTGTTGTTAGTACTGCGGATATATATTCATGAATCAGGAATGTTCAGGCAATTAAAAGAGCAAGCTGTTTCGCGCGGAAATTTTCTTGGCGTATTCATGAACCGAAAACAACTCTACAAATTTGTGCTCTGCATTTTAGTTGGCTTACCTGTTTGGTTTGTAATCGGAATTTTAATTTCTTATGCAAATGAATTTGCGGCATACATGCATGTGCAGGGAACCATAGTTCCGAGCAAGGCAGTGCTGATTCATTATATAGGTGCGGCCATTGGAAGCATTGTCACCGGTGTAATCGGGCAGGTGTTACACTCGCGAAAAAAATCGTTGAACATTGCACTCATCACACTTTTAATTTTCACGGTTGCATATTTTTACTGCTTCAATGCATCTGCCGCCATTTTCTACTTCATTATTTTCCTCATGGGAATTTCGCAGGGATACTGGGGTGTGTTTGTCACTGTTGCATCCGAACAATTCGGCACCAACATCCGCAGCACCATCACCACCACTGTACCAAACTTTGTGCGCGGCGCAGCCGCCATCATGACCACGCTGTGGCAAAGCATGTCGGCAACATCCAACATTATGCAATCAGCAATAATTATCGGCGGTGTTGTTATTTTGCTTTCGCTCATTGCCACATACTTAATAGAAGAAACTTTTGGAAAAGAATTAAACTATGTCGAATAAAAAATCAATCTCAGTTTACATCATGAATAAAAAATATTTTTTTGCTCTTCTCATTTCACTACTGCAGTTTTCAGTAAAAGCGCAATACCGACCCGATACGCTATTGCGACCAACCATGCTTTCTGAAAGCATAGTGTATGAAGATGATGATACCAATAAGCTCGGCGTTTTCTCCAGGTATTTTTTTGATGCGGTAACCGAAACCGGTAATGTGCTGCATGGAAAAAGAACAGGCGACTGGTATTTTTTTGATGTAAAAGGAAGCCTCATGTTTCGCGGTCATTACAAGGATGGATTAAAAACCGGCATGTGGGAATATTATAACAACGAAGGAGTTAAGCGATGCGAAATTTTTTACAAAGCAGGTTATGCCGATAGCACCTGGACCGGATATTCACTTTATAAACTTCCGATTTACAAAGCAAAATATAAATACGGAGGAATAATCGATACGCTATTTACTTATCACGAAAGCGGAATAAATTATTTAACCATGGTCTATAGAAACGGATCGCCCTATAGTGTGGTTTCACAATTTGATGTGTATGGTCATCCGCTGGAAAGCGGCAATTTTAAATTTGGCACCGGTGTTCTGCAGAAATATTATCCATACGGGCAGTTATTTTCTACTGAAGATTACAGCGGAGGAAGTTTAAACGGTGAGGCCAAGTACCTGAATATCGATGGAATAAAAAAAGCATATGGAATTATTCTCGACAATGAAAAGAAAGAAACATGGACCTACCTCAATTACGATGGAACTGAAGTGCCTTTTGCCACTTATGGCAAGCCCAATGCGCCATTTGATTTAAATATGAGTTACGACTCAACCAACAAATCCATTTATACTCCCGCTCAATATCCCGGCGGAAATAAACTGATAAAAGATTTTTTACTGATGAATCTGATTTATCCTGAAAGTGCACGCAAAATAAAAATTGAAGGAACCGTGTGGCTCAATTTTGAGGTAGACGAAATCGGGCACATTCGCGATGTAAAAATTTACACCCGCATTGGCGAGGGCTGCGATGAAGAAGCAGAATTTTTAATTAAGAATATGCCCAACTGGCGACCTGCCATGCAAATGGGCATCCCCGTAAAATCAAGAGTTTACCTGCCGGTAGAATTTAAACTGGAGTAACTGAAGCTCTAATTATCAATTAATCATTCCTTCACCACCTTACCAACCTGCCATCCATCATTGGTTTGCACCCGCAACAGGTAAATACCTCGTGGCAATTTGCTTATATTAATTGTAACCGAAGGTCTTTGAACTTTATACTTTAAACTTTGAACTACCTCTCCCAGCAAATTAGAAATAACAATCTCTTGTATGTCATGCTGAGCCTGTCGAAGCATAACAGTTACAGTTTCACTTGCGGGGTTCGGATAAATCTTAACTCCACTTTCATTACCTACCTCATTTATCCCATTCCCTGCATCCACTAATCTTGATAACCTAAATGTTGGAGTATTTGCTGAATTATCAAAAGCACCTGATAAATAAACAGTATTTTGAAAACACTCTATATCATTTAACCCGCTATCAAAAGTTGAATCTACAGGTGTTATTGTATTGGTACCATCAAAGGAATTTATCCAAGGCCCTCCAAGATGCATAATATAAAGCAGACCATTACATGCAACTAATCTTTTTCCATCACCGAAAGCATAACTCGTCCCATGCCAGGTAGTATCATCCCAGTAAGCAAGGTAACAATTACTCCCGCATACTAATTCAAACTGACCTGTGATGTAGAGTTTGTTGTTGAATACCTCCATATCCAATATCTCTGCGCCGCTATGGTTTCCATCTAATCTGTCTGTTCCGTAACTTCCTCCGCTGGAGCATAGGCCATTCCAGGCATTACCATCCCAAACTGCGATATTCCAGGCTTCAACACTATCGGCATAATCAAATGCCCCGCCTGCATATAATTTTCCGTTATAAACTTCTACATCATTTACACTATGTGTACTACCTGCTAGCCCATCATTCAACGAAAACCATTGAGTACCATTCCAGCGTGCAATTAATGGGGCTAAATTCCCATCAATTAAATTAAATCTGCCTCCTGCAATTAAATCGCCGTTATATACTCCAAGGCAAAGAACACCTCCATCGGCTGTTCCAATCGTATTCCATTGGTGCGATGTAAAACTGAAGATTTCCACTATTGTGCTCCTGCATATTATTAAATCTCCGTTATATAAAATTGCATCGTTAATGCTTACTGCTCTCATTGAATCCATAACTCCCGGAAAGGGAACCCAATTGGTTCCATCGAATCCAACACAGTTTGAACTTTGAATTCCTCCGGCACCATCAAATATGCCAGTTACCCAAAGTATATTTTGAAAAGTATCAACTGTAAAGTTTCTTATTCTGCAACTCAGGTAAGCAGAGTCGTCGCAATTAATCCCCGGTATTATTGGCCTCCATTCATAATTCTGTGCTACAGAACTAGAAACCAAAAATGAAAAACTAAAAATGAAAATTAATTTCTTCATTGTCTATTCATTGATTGAAACTACTGTTGAATGAAAATCGTTTTCAGCGGTGTGTAAATTTACAATATACATTCCGGGTGCATGTAAAACTATTTTCTTATTCCATTTTGCATCTTCATAAAGCAATAATTTTTCTATCCATACTTCCTGTCCAACTTTTGGGGTGTATTACAGTTTCTGATGAACATACGCACAATTTCCAATTCCAATACGCATAGTATCTCAACTCAATACACACCATTTCGCATAACAATACACACAACCTCACATCAGCATACTAAGTGTTTCCGATTCATTTACACACCCACTCCATTCTGCTCCGGTAGCATCTTTCTTGTGATGACCTTCCGCCGTTGTTGGTCGCCCGACCAACAACCCCAGTACCCAGCCTTTAAAATAATTTCACAAACAAATTTCTAAAATCAATTCAGCGCTTTAGCAATTGTATTCTTTCTTTGCACCCCCGAATTATGAGCGAAGCAGTAAACGAAGTTGATTTTGATGTGGAAGCGCTGAATGTATATGGCGCGCGCGTTCATAACCTCAAGAACATTGACATCAGCATTCCGCGAAATAAATTAGTGGTCATCACCGGCATCAGCGGCAGCGGAAAATCATCGCTCGCGTTCGATACCATTTATGCCGAAGGGCAGCGGCGCTACATGGAAAGTTTTTCGGCTTACGCCCGTCAGTTCATCGGCGATATGGAGCGACCCGATGTAGATAAAATCACAGGGCTGAGTCCGGTTATTTCCATCGAACAAAAAACAACAAGTAAAAATCCGCGCTCCACGGTTGGCACTGTAACAGAAATTTATGATTTCCTCCGTCTCTTGTATGCGCGCGCTGCCGAAGCATTTTCATATTCGAGCGGCGAAAAAATGCAGCGCTTCAGCGAAGAACAAATTCTCGAACAGGTAAAGAAAAATTTTGCGGAGCAAAAAATAATTGTGCTCGCTCCATTGGTGCGCGGAAGAAAAGGTCACTACCGCGAACTGTTTGAACAAGTGCGCAAGCAGGGTTACACCAAAGTTCGCGTGGATGGTCAGTTGCTCGAACTGAAAGATAAAATGCAGGTGGACCGTTACACCATTCACGATATTGAATTAGTGATTGACCGAATCACAATGGACGATGAATCAGCCGAGCGATTAAAAAAATCAGTAGAGCTTGCGCTGAAACTCGGCAAAGAATTAATGATGGTGATGGAACACGAAACCAATCGTGTGCATTATTTCTCCCGCGCGTTTATGGATCCCACAACCGGCATCAGTTACGAAGACCCTTCACCCAATTCATTTTCGTTCAACTCGCCCTATGGTGCCTGCCCGGCCTGCAAGGGACTCGGATTTATTTATCAGATAAACTGGAAAGAAGTGCTGCCTGATAATTACAAAACAATTAATGCAGGGGGAATAAAACCACTCGGCTTGCCGCGCGAAAATTTTATGTTCGATCAGTTGCGTTCACTTGGTGCGAAATATAAATTCAATTTCGAAACACCCATCTACCAGATTCCGGAGAAGGCAATGAATGTTATTTTTTATGGAAGCGAAGATGAAAAAGTAGAAGTCAATCTGAACTTTGATGAAGTGCAGTCGTGGAATTACAACACCGGATTTGAAGGAGTGGTGAACATGATCAAGCGATTGTTCCGCGATACTTCTTCCGACACGCTGCGCAAGTGGGCGGAAGAATTTATGGAAACAACAATATGCCCCGAGTGTAACGGTGCGCGGTTAAAAAAAGAAGCGCTCTTCTTCAAGATGGATGATAAAAACATTGCGCAGTTATCAGCAATGGATATTGCATCACTGCGCAAGTGGATGGAAGGATTGGAAGACCGCATCAGTGAAAAACAAAAACTGATTGCACGCGATGTGCTGAAAGAAATTCGTGAGCGGCTGAAATTTTTATTGGATGTTGGATTGGATTATCTCTCGCTCGACCGCCCTGCACGAAGCATGAGTGGCGGCGAATCGCAGCGCATTCGGTTGGCAACACAAATCGGTTCGCAACTCAGCGGCATCACATACATTTTAGATGAGCCAAGTATTGGTTTACATCAGCGCGACAACGAACGACTCATCACGGCACTCAAACATTTAGCATCGCTTGAAAACACAGTAATAGTTGTAGAGCACGACAAAGACATTATGCTCGCCGCCGACCACATCATTGATATTGGTCCGCGTGCCGGAGTGCATGGCGGAAAAATTGTTGCGCAAGGTTCGGTGAAAGAATTTCTGAAACACAAATCAGAGACGGCCGATTTTTTAAGTGGAAAGAAAACCATAGCTGCTCCGAAAGAAAGAAGAAAAGGAAACGGAAAATTTTTAACCCTCACGGGTGTAACAGGCAACAACCTGAAAAATGTAAAAGTCAAATTCCCCCTCGGAAAACTGATAGGTGTAACGGGTGTAAGCGGAAGCGGCAAGAGCACACTCATTAACGAAACACTCTATCCGATACTCAGCAATTATTCGTATCACTCCCACATGAAACCACTGCCCTATGAAAAAGTAGATGGGTTAAAAGAAATTGATAAAGTAATTGAGATAGACCAATCACCCATCGGACGAACACCGCGCAGCAATCCTGCAACATACATTTCTGTGTTCAGTGACATTCGCGATTTGTTTACCATGCTGCCCGAAGCAAAAATCCGCGGATACAAACCCGGACGATTTTCTTTCAATGTAAAAGGCGGCAGATGCGAAGTGTGCGAAGGTGCAGGCATGCGAACCATTGAAATGAATTTCCTTCCGGATGTATATGTGAAATGCGAAAAATGTTTAGGCAAAAGATATAACCGCGAAACGCTTGAAGTGCGGTACCGCGGAAAATCCATCAGTGATGTTTTGGAAATGACTGTTGACGAAGCAGTAGAATTTTTTGAGAACATGCCGCGCATTCACCGAAAAATAAAAACCATGCAGGATGTTGGTCTCGGATACATTCACCTCGGACAACAGGCAACAACATTAAGCGGGGGAGAAGCACAGCGCGTAAAACTCAGCACCGAACTTTCGAAAAAAGATACCGGCAACACCTTTTATATTTTAGATGAACCCACAACAGGT
>JAHEZG010000153.1 GCA_023251195.1 Chitinophagaceae bacterium
ACCGAAGAAATGGTAAATAAGTCGGTAGAAATTTTTCCGAATCCAACCTCCGATTTTCTCACACTCCGGTTTTCTTCTTTAATGAATACTGAAAGCAATGTGCAGTTGCTCAATCTGCTCTCGCAAAAAATGACGGAGCAAACCATCACCACCCAAACCGGAATCACTGAACTGAATTTTAATGTAAGCGCATTCGCAAAAGGAACTTACTTCCTCAGAATTCAGCAAGCCGATAAAATAATTGTGAAACGATTTGAAGTACAATAACCATCATTAAATTTTGACGCATGAAAAATAATTTTCGATTTCAGAATAGGAGTTCGATTCCATTTGATGAAAATATTTTTGAAATAAAATTAATCTCATTGTCACGCTGCAAAGAGATTGATTTCATCTATTCAGCTATGCAATATTCCCATTCAGCACACAACACGCAAACCAACGCAACCATTAAATGGGTGCAGGTATCATCATTATATGTTTCTTAAAAAAATATTCATCTGGTTTTCAATTGCACTTTTCTTTTCGGGCGGAATGCTGGAGAAGGAGATGAGCAAGTGGGATGGATATTACCGCCACTATCAATATCATGTGAGCCGCAATCCGAACTACACTGTTACACGATTTATTTATGTGCACTTCATTGACCGCAAGCACAACCGCTGGTACGAGAACCGGCATAAATCAGTGCCTTTCAATACACGAACACAGAATGTGGCGCAGGTTTTATATTTCAACAAAACAATTTTCAGTAAGGAAATTCCGGAACAGATTATAAGAACCGAAAAAATATTTTACATAGAGAAAGCTCCTGCTGAAGGATTTCTCTCGCGCATTATTAAGCCACCCTGTTGCTGATTTAAATTTCTGTTCAGTGCTATAACTGAACAGACATCACCAACACATTCCTGAACGATCAGGAATTATTTATCAATCCGTTTTAAAAAATTCAATTAATGAAAACACAAATTTCGTTGTGCATGCTACTGCTTTTGCTGAGCATGAATACAATGGCTCAAACACAACAATGGGCGATGACCTGGAATGGCACAGGCGATTTCAGCGACCGTTACACCTGCACCGCATCTGATGCGCAAGGAAATATTTTTGCCGCCGGTTCAACAGTGAACATTGGCACAAGCCGCGATTTTCTGTTACAGAAATTCAGCAACAGCGGCACCGAACTCTGGAGAAGAGAATTTAACGATGCAGGCGATGGCCCTGATGAAGTGCTCGCCATCATTACCGATTCACTCGGCAATGTATATGTAACAGGTTTCGGAAAAAGCGCCGATGCAGGTGATGATTACCTGACGCAGAAGTACAATGCAAGCGGAGTGTTACAGTGGACTAAAACTTACAACGATGTATTGTCGAATGAGTATGACCAACCAAACAGCATTGCCATTGATCACTCAGGAAATGTGATTGTAACAGGTCAGAGTGATTCGGATCCATCAGCTATTTCTAACGATGATTACCTGACCATTAAATATTCCGCCACCGGAAATTTTTTGTGGGAGAAGCGCTACAATGGTTTGGGAAACGGAACTGACCGAGCGGTGAAATGTGTGGTGGATGGCAGCAATAACATTTATGTAACCGGAAGAAGTTACAATGGAGTGGATGATGATTATGTAACCATCAAGTACAACATAGCAGGAGCGCAGCAATGGTTGAAGTACGGCGACCAGAATAAAAATGACCGCGCACTCGCCATGACTATTGATAATGCTGCAAACATTTATGTAACCGGCAGAAGCAGCAACGGCAACAATGATGATTATTATACCATCAAGTATAATTCATCAGGAACAGAATTATGGGCCGAAGAATTTGACAATGTGGAACACGACCGTGCGAATGCCATTGCAGTTGACAACAGCGGCAATGTGTATGTAACTGGTCAGAGTGATGCGGATGCATCGGCTTTCACCAATTATAATTTCACAACGATAAAATACAATGCAGTAGGCACACAGCAGTGGGTGAAAACATTTGAAGGTGCAGGTGGCAACGATGATGTGGCAACTTCAATCGTGATTGCATCGAACGGAAACATTGTAGTTGCGGGTTCATCAGACAGAGATGCGACTCCGGTTTCGAATAATGACATTGCTGTGTTGCGCTACAACGCAGCCGGAACTTTGTTGTGGTCGCAGACTTACAATGGCACCGGAAATTTTAACGACGATGGAAATGGAATGTGTGCGGATGCAAACGGAAATGTGTTTGTGGTTGGTCGCACAGATAATGCAACAGAGCAAAGCAATGCAGTGTTGCTGAAATACAATTCGAGTGGTGTGCAATCGTTCGCCAATATTTTTGACGGCATAGGTGATAACTCCGATAACATTCGCGAAATAAAAACAGATGGTGCAGGCAATGTGTATGCTGCGGGTTATTCAGTTGGCAACGGAAGCAACCGCAATTTCACTTTACTGAAAGTAAATGCATCCGGAATTTTAAGCTGGATGAAGTATGTGGATGGTTCGTCGCCGGATAGTGATGATGAAGCCAACGCATTGGAGATGGATAATCAGGGAAACATTATTGTTTCGGGTTTCACCAAGAACAAGGGAGCATCGGGTGATTTTACAGTGGTGAAGTACAATGCAAGTGGTGATTCGCTGTGGATGCGTACTTACGATGCACCCGCGCACAACAACGATAAAGCGTATGATTTAACACTTGATGCCACAGGCAATATTTATGTAACAGGCAGAGTGGATACTGACCCAACCATTAATTCAAACGACGATGCGAACACCATTAAGTATGATGCAAATGGAAATTTAGTTTGGGTAAAAACTTTTAACGGCACAGGCAACAATGCTGACCGCGGAAGTTTTATTAAAGCAGCACAATCAGGAAATGTGTATGTGGGCGGAAGAACTTTTAATGGAACTGATATTGATTTTTTAGTGATCAAGTACAACAGCGCCGGCGTACAACAATGGGTAAAAACTTTTGACGGAACTTTTGGTGATGATGTTCCGGCGGCAATGGAAATAAATGATGCGGAAGATATTTACCTCACCGGTTACAGCGCAGGTGTAACAGATTCATCGGATTACATGACTGTAAAATATTCGGCTTTGGGTTCGTTATTATGGAGCAAAAGATTTAACAACGCGAATGGCAGCGATGCTGCAACTGCTCTTGCATTAAAGAACGATGGAACTTGTATAGTAACAGGTTACTCTGATGCCGATGCGTCTGCTGCAATTAATTTTGATGAAGTTGACATTGCGTACGATGCAAATGGAAATGAGCAATGGATAAAATTAAATCCAACCGCGAAGGATGAAATCGGTGACGCAGTTTTAGTCAACAACATTCAGCACACTTTTTTTGCAGGTCATATTGATGCAGGAAATTCTCCATCGGTGAATTTTGATATTTCATTGAGCGCCTTTGATTCGCTTTCTGCTCCCTATTGGAATTCGAACTTTAGTAATCCTGTAAATGATTCATTGGATGTTCCGAATGTGCTATGGAGCAGCGATAGTTCGTTGTATGTTGGTGGCAGCACCTGGAAGACAAATAATCAGCGCGATGTTTTACTGATTAAGTACAGCGGATTTTATGTTGGCACATCTGATTTGCACACTCAGAATTTCGAAGTCAGCATTGCGAATCCTTTCAATAATTATTTAGCTGTAAATATTTCCGGCAGCAATCATTCAGAATATTCATTCAAACTTTATGATGTAACAGGAAAATTAATTTCTGAAACACAGCTTCCTTCCAATGGAAACTACCGCGTTTCGGTTCCTTCACTTTCTGCTGGAATTTATTTCGCTGCAATAGCAACAGAAAATTCCACAGTAAAAACTTTCAAACTTTTTCACACAAACTTTTAATCAACTCTTAAAATCATAAATCATGAAAATCAAAAAAACAATTGTCACAAAAGACATTCAGAAATATAATTTCAATCAAACAATCATCAACTCATACAAACCAATTGCAGGTGATGTGGGATTGTTCGAAATTGTTGAGCGCGGAAAACACGAAACCATTCAATCAGATTTGAAACGAACCGTTTCCATTTTCGAAGGAGATATTATAATGGCTGCATTCGCCGACCGGTATGCAACTGCTCAGTACGAAGGTTATGTGCCCGAAGAACCGATGGAATTGTATGATATGCTTTCAGCAGGTGGAGCGGTAGGTGTGGTGAAAACAAAAAACTATGCGCTGAAAGATATTGAGCCAACAAAAATTAAACTGATTGGTTATTGCTGCGATGATAAAGGTGCAGTGATAAATACCAAGTTCTACAACAAAACAAAAACAACTTTCAGCGGTCATGTTCCGAACAACGCAAAAATTATTTTGTCAATCGGTTCAACTATGGATAGTGGTAAAACCACAACAGCCGCTCACATTGCACGCGGACTGAAAGAAAAAAATAATAAAGTAGCATTCATAAAATTCACCGGAACCGCGCACACCAAGGACAAAGATTATGTGTTTGATTGCGGCGCAGATGTATCACTCGATTTTTCCGACATGGGATTTCCATCCACTTACATGTGCGAGAAAAATGATCTGCTTGATTTGTACCAGTCACTTTTAAATTCTCTCGAATCAGAGAAAGTGGATTACATCGTAATGGAAATAGCTGATGGATTATATCAGCGCGAAACAAATTTTCTGTTGAAATCAAAAGAGTTTATGAAGACCATTCACTCGGTTGTGTTTTCGAGCGGCGATAGTTTGAGTGCTCATTACGGCGTGCAATTGTTGCGTGAGTATGGTGTGATGGTGTCGTTTGTGAGCGGCATGTTTACCATGAGCCCACTGCTGATTGAAGAAGTGAAACACAACCTGAATATTCCTGTGCTCACCATTGATCAGATTATGACCGGGGAATTTAATCACCTGTTTATCTGGCAATCACTCCGAGTTGCATGACTACCCGATCAGAATTGATACTGGATTTTTCGAAAAAGCATTTCGTGCTCATCATGGCAACTTTGTTTTTTGCAGTGATGGGCAGTATGCTGAATATTCTGCTGCCCCTCAGCATCGGAAAATTTTATGAAATTGCTTTGCATGAAAATTCATTGAAGGGAAGATTGTTCAATTACCTTCCGGTGGAAGTTGTGTCTGGCAATCAATTCTTTTTATTCTTCGCGGCAGTTATTCTGCTGGCAGGTGTAACAGTTTTCTTTCATAAATATTTTGCCGGAGTGATTGGCGAAAAGTTTTCAAAAGAAATAAGGGAGCTCGCTTTCAGCACGCAACTGAAACAACCGATGCATGTGTTTGAAGAAAAGCCCGCGGGCAAGTACTTGCTTCGTTACAGCGGTGATTTAATTTTCATTCAGAAATTTATTACCACCGGAATCATTGAGTTCACTGCTGATTTAATTTTTCTGTCGCTGGCATTCATGGTTTTGTTTTCTAACAGTTCGGGATTAACACTGATTGTTTTTTCCATTCTGTTGATTGGATTTTTTATCATCTACCTGTTCACGGCAGGATTAAGAAATGTGATTGTGCAGCGGAGAAATTCAAAGAGTGCGCTGCTTGGATTTGTGGCGAATCGTTTTCAATCGTTCATCAGTCTGAAAGCATTCAACCGCGAGAAACCGGAAGAAGAACAATTCAATTCGCGTTCAAAAAAGATTTATGATTTCGGTTTAAAATATTTCCGTCGCTACTCGTTTGTACAAACATT
Organism: Chitinophagaceae bacterium; assembly: GCA_023251195.1. Taxonomy (GTDB): domain Bacteria; phylum Bacteroidota; class Bacteroidia; order Chitinophagales; family UBA10324; genus UBA10324. The sequence goes on from JAHEZG010000153.1 coordinate 5,693, forward strand.
GTTGCCGGTTTTATTTTATACAGCCGTTGGAATTGTATTGTATGATGTAATGATTTTGCGCGAAACAAAACCGTATGGAATCCGCAAGGCAGATGTGTTTGCTTACATTTTAATTCTGCTTTACATGCAACGGGTTTTCAAAAGAATACTTAGCGTGAACATTGTGTGGAGAGCAGGAACAGTTTCGTACAACAAATTACTGAATGTAATAAATCGCCCTGTTGAACCGCAAACAGTAATTGAAAATTACGATTCAATCGGAAAAATTGAAATGAAAAATATTTCTTTTTCATACAAGGAAGGAAAAAATATTTTCAATCAGTTTTCATTTAAAGCAAATGAAAATTCATTAACGATTATTGAAGGCGATGCAGGAACAGGCAAATCAACTTTACTGAAGTTGCTGACGAATCTTTATCCTGTTAATACCGGAGAAATTCTGATTGATGATTACAACTATTCATTCATGACTCCGAAACTGATTCGTAAAAATGTAACCATCGTTGGAGATGATTTTCCATTGACGGGCAATACTGTTTTCAAAGCTGTTTCTTATTCCAGAAGTTTCGATAAGCGCGAGAAAGCAATTTCATCACTGCAACAATTGAAATTTAATTCAGATGAAAATGCAGATGCAATGCTCAATGAAAAACTGACTGACTTCGCCTGTAATCTTTCTTATACTGAGCGCAAGATGTTAATGTTCAGCCGCGCTTTGTTGACACGAAAAAAAGTTTTGTTGCTTGATGAACCATTTAAAGGACTGGATGAAACTAATCGTGTAATCATCACGGAACGGATTAATAAACTCAGAAGTAAAAGAACAATAATCATAGCAGCTTCTGATGAAGGTTATCGTTCATTGCAACCGGACCAGGTAATTTCACTGAATACTAAAAACAAACTGATATGAATTTCAGAATATCTTTTTTTACTCTTTTAATTTTTACTGTTACAGTATTTTCTTCCTGCAAGAAAGAACCTGGCATTGGCGGCGATGCAACAATCAACGGCCATATTCATGTGCAGCATTTCAATTCCACCTTTACACAATTCATCAGCGAGTTTGAAGGCGCTGATGTTTATGTTTACTTAGTTGCAGGAAATGATCTCACTTATTTAAAAAGAATTAAGAGCGATTACAATGGTGATTTTGAATTCAAGTATTTATACAAAGGAGATTACACGATTTATTGCTATTCTATTGACTCAACTTTTTCAAATCATCAAAGTACTTCTTCAGGAGTGATTCCGATCATTCAGCAAATTAGGGTTGTTGGTAGGAAAGATGTGATATCCACTGATACACTTAATATCTTTAATTGATGAAAAAGAAAATTTTAAACCTCGTTTTAGTAATTCTCTTTTCCGGAACTGCTACTTATTCGCAGTCGCAAAGAGAAATTGCCGACAAGAAAATTTCGTGTGTTGAATCAACTACCAATGATATTCGCAAAGGAGAAAATGTATTTCGCCACACTAAAACTTTTTATAATGCTGCAGGAAAAACAATTGAATTAATTGAGTTCGATCAGAATGGTACACAAACCCGTCACGAGAAATACGATTACAATCTTCATGGCGATGAAACAGAAAGCAGTGTGATAGACAGTGCAGGAAAAATTATTAAATCAACCAGAACAGTTTATGATAAGTGGAATGAAGCAAAAGATAAAACAGTGATGGATGCCGATGGAAATATTATGGAGGAAACTACATTTACTTACAATGCCGACAATGATCTGGTGAAAGAAGTAACCACAAACGGAAGCGATAAAATATTCCGAACAACTTTTTACGAATACGATTCGAAGGGAATGGTGACTTCGAAAAAAATACTGAACGACAAAAACGAGATAATTTATTCAAGAGAATATGTCTATACCTATTAAATCGTTTTTGATTTTATTTTTTCTGTTGTGCATTTCATTTCGAATTATTGCGCAACCGCAAAATGATTTCAGAATAGTTACCGGTTTTAGTATTGAAAAAAAAATATCGCGCTCAATTTCATTTTCATTTCTAAACAATGAAATATTTAATCAGAACTTAAATGAATTGGGAGTTGCATTTGCCGATGTAGGAATTAACTACAAACTGAATCGTCAGTTTTCGCTTGGTGTTAATTATCGATTTGTAAAAAGAAAAAACTTAGAAAACTTTTACGATGATCGCCAGATGATTTATGGAGATGTTGCGTATTCAAAATATTTTTCGCGATTTAGTTTTTCTATTCGCTCGCGATTTCAGGTACAGTATTATCCAAAATTGTTTTCAACGAATTATCGCACCCCTCAGATTTATAGCCGGAATAAAATTGCGCTGCGGTATAAAATCAATTACTACTTCAATCCTTATGTATCAGCCGAAAATTTTGTGAACCTGAATGCAGCAGGAAAAAGAATGCTGACAGATATCAGGTATACCGCCGGATGCTATTATGCCTTCAACGACTTTTTTAAAACCGAATTCTATTATTCAATTGACAATGGTTTAAATCGGGTGAGCAGAATCAATTACTTCACTGCCGGTGCCATCTGTTATTTTAAGTTTTAGAATTTATAGTGATATTTAATCATGAAAATATTTTTCCGGTTATTCATTCTTCTCTCATTTTTCTTTTCAATACCTGTTATGGCTCAGTCAAAAAATTCAAAACAACCATTTGCAATTGCTGTTCACGGTGGTGCCGGAAGTTTAAAAACAATGAACCTTTCGCCCGAACAAGAGAAGGCATACACAGATACACTTGCACTCGCATTACAAACCGGATACAACATTTTAAAAAATGGAGGAACTGCTGTTGATGCCGTTCAGGCCACTATAAGTGTGTTGGAGAATTCACCGCTGTTTAATGCGGGCAAGGGTTCAGTGCTCACACATAAAGGAACAGTGGAAATGGATGCCGCAATAATGGATGGCAATACTTTAAAAGCCGGTGCAGTAGCAGGAGTGCGAACTATTAAAAATCCGATCAGCGCTGCACGAAAGATATTGGATAGTTCAAAATTTATTATGCTGTCGGGAAAAGGAGCGGAGGAATTTGCAGCGAAACATGGATTGGAAATAGTTGACACTTCGTACTTCGTAACTGAGTTCAGAAAAAAGCAATTGGAGAAAATTATTAACTCCGATACCGTTGTACTTGATCATACTGATACAACAGGAATGATTTTGCCCGGTGATAACAAGGAAGGTGATAAATTCGGAACAGTTGGTTGTGTGGCGCTCGATCAATTCGGAAATATGGCAGCCGGAACTTCAACAGGAGGATTGGTAAATAAAAAATACAAC
>JAHEZG010000445.1 GCA_023251195.1 Chitinophagaceae bacterium
TCCCTACTTCAGCATGGGAACCGATTATGCCGATATAAATAATGACGGCCTCAGCGATTTAATTGCCGTGGATATGCTACCCGAAGGAAACGACCGCCAGAAACAATTGGGTGGCCCCAACAATTATGATGAGTTTGAAAAAATGATGAAGTACGGCAATGGGTATCAGTATGTAAAAAATGTGGTGCAACTCAACAACGGTAACAACACTTATTCCGACATCAGTTACTTCACCGGCATGGCAGCCAGTGAGTGGAGTTGGGCGGTGCTCACTGCTGATTTTGATTTGGATGGATGGAAAGATGTGTATGTAACCAACGGATACATGCGCGATGTCACCAACATGGATTACATGAAGTACAAATCAGATTCGCTCAATAAAGAATTGTACAAAATAAAATCCGACAGCGATGTAGTGAAGTTGGTTTCAAACATTCCGCAGGTAAAAGTTTTGAAAGCTTATTATAAAAATTATGGCGGACTGAATTTTAAGCGCGAAGTTAAAAGCACAGGGCTCGATCAGTTTGCCTGGAGCTTCGGCGCTGCGTATGCCGATTTAGATAACGATGGCGATTTGGAAATTGTAGTGAACAACACAAACGATTATGCATTCCTGCTGAAAAACAATACCATTGAAAATAAAAACGGCGCATCAGTTCGAATAAAATTAAACGGAACTGCAAATAATATTCACGGCATCGGAACAAAAATAGTAGCCGAAACTCCCGACCACTTAACTCAAACTTTAATTTTCAATCCCATGAAAGGATATCTTTCATCGCACGACAATACTATTCTGATTGGTGTGGGAAAATACCCCGCCGTTGATTTAAACATCACCTGGCCCGATGGAAAAACGCAGCAACTCAATGGTGTTACTCCTAATCAACTGCTAACAATAAATTATACTGATGCTACTGAGGTAACTGCTGATTCAACAGCCGTGCCTTCGCTCTTTACTGATATAACAGCCGATACAAAAATCAATTACACTTATGCCGAGAATTCCTATATCGATTTTAAATTAGAACCACTGCTCCCCCATCGCTTTTCGCAATTGGGCCCATGCTTATGTGTGGGTGATTTCAATGGCGATAAGCTCGACGATTTATTTGTTGGCGGAGCAAAAGATCATGCAGCAGTTTTATTTTTTCAGAATGCCGATGCCACATTCACACAATCAACACAAACCATTTTCACTACCGATCAAATATATGAAGATGGTGCTTGTACCGCTGTTGACATAGATCACGATGGCGATAATGATTTAATCGTTACATCGGGCGGAAATGATTATCCGAACGACAACACCAAGTATCCCGTTCGGTTTTATGTGAATGACGGAAAAGGAAATTTTTCAAAATCTAACTATTCCTCCAAATTTTTTGTGAGCGCAAACACCATTGCAGTGAATGATTATAACAAAGATGGAAACATGGATTTCTTCATTGGCGGGCGAACAGTGCCCGGGCATTATGGATTAATACCGAACAGCTACATACTATCTGTTCAAAATGATTCGCTCGTCGATATCAATACCTCCCCCTCGCTAAACCGCGCCGGCATGGTTACCACTTCGTCGTGGGCCGATATGAATGGCGATGGCTGGACTGATTTGGTTTTAACAGGCGAGTGGTTGCCCATCACAATCTATTACAACAACAATGGAATCATCAGTGACCGCCCAACTCTTTTAGATCACACTTCCGGTTGGTGGAATAAAATTGTAACTGCTGATATTGACCACGACGGCGACCTCGATATTATCGGCGGCAACCTCGGCATGAATACTCGCTACCGCGGCACCATTGATAAACCTGTTACCATGGTGGCAAGTGATTTTGACAACAACGGCAGCACCGATTGCTTAGTCAGTACTTATGTAAAAGGAAAATCTTATCCAATTGCCTTCCGCGATAATGTGCTCGATCAAATGCCCTACCTGCGCAAAAAATATTTACGCTACCATCAGTTTGCAAACGCAACCGTGCAGGATATTTTCACACAGGAGCAATTACTCAAAGCCGATAAGTTTGTGGCCGACCTCATGTACTCCACCGTTTTTATCAATGATGGAAAAGGCACATTTGCACAAGTGAATTTGCCCGCCGAAGCGCAGTTTGCTCCCGTAAACGGAATTCAGGTAACTGATTTCAACAATGATAATATTCCCGACCTACTGCTCGCCGGAAACGATTACAGCACCGAAGTGGAAACCGGCCGCAACGATGCCGGCATTGGTCTCGCACTCCTCGGTCGCGGCGATGGTTCATTTGCCCCGTTGCCCGTTACCCGCTCCGGATTTTTTATTCCAGGTGATGTTAAGTGTTTAGAGAAAATTA
>JAHEZG010000446.1 GCA_023251195.1 Chitinophagaceae bacterium
GGTTGCGCTCCGTTTTCCTTTTGCATAAACAACTTAAGTGTGGATGCTACTTCCTATAATTGGAAGATTTGGAATACCACAGTTGCCGGTGCTCCATACAATGGAACTGTGGCAAGTCCATGTTTAACATTTTCTACTCCAGGAGTTTATACTGTTCAGTTAATAGCGACTGATGTAAACGGATGTAAAGACACCATGATTAAACCTAATTACCTCACAGTATATGGTTCTATTGCAAACTTTACCAGTTCAATTTTGTGGGGATGCGCACCGTTACTTGTAAACTTCACTGATATATCAACTGCACCCAACAGTACAATTGTGGGCTGGAGTTGGGACTTCGGCGATCCGGGAAGCGGCGCTGCAAATTTTTCCTCATTACAAAATCCCTCGCATACTTACATGAACGGCGGCATGTATTCAGTCACACTTGCGGTTACTGATATACATGGTTGCGTTAATGTAAAAACCACCAATTCAAATTACATAACAGTCGGACAACCGATTGTTGATTTTCTGGCAAATGATTCCAGTGTTTGTTTAGGCACTCCTATATGTTTTATAAATAACACAACTGATGTTATTGGTTCAATACAATACAATTGGAATTTTGGTGATGGCATTGGAACAAGTGGAGTTCCCACACCTTGCTATACTTACACCGACACCGGTTATTTTGATGTTACCTTAATTGCTCAGGATTGGTGGGGATGTAAAGACACACTTACATTGCCGTTATATGTTCACATTACTACACCATATACCAATTTTGTGGGCGACAGCACTACTACCATTTGCCCACCATTACAGGTTAATTTTTCTAACCTTTCAACAGGGTATGATTCTACTACTCAGTTTCTCTGGAATTTCGGTGATGGTTCATCATCATCTTCATTTGATGCTTTTCATATTTATACCGTAGCCGGAACTTTTGATGTGACTTTAACAATGACCACATCTGACGGATGTGTTTCTACAATTACTTTTGACGACTACATTAACATTACAGGACCATCAGCAACTGTATCAGTTACTCCGATTACAGGGTGTTCTCCACTTAATGTTTGTTTTTATGCGCAATCAAATAATACCAATAATTATATCTGGAATTTCGGAGAAGGTACTGTTGATTTATCGAATACAGATACTGTGTGTTTCGTTTATAACATGCCCGGAATTTATTTTCCAGCAGTAATTCTTGATGATGGTGGTGGTTGTGTTTACACCTTGCCACTTGATAGTATTATTGTTTCTCATGTAATTGCCGGTTTTACTTTATCAACTAATGATTTATGTAATAACGGATCTGTTCACTTTACTGATACTTCATCTTCAACAGTTGCATTAACTAATTGGACATGGAATTTTGGAGACCCTGCAAGTGGTGCGTTAAATACTTCAACACTTCAAAATCCAAATCATTCTTTTAATACACCAGGAACTTACATCGTTTCCTTGACAGCAAAAGATACATTGCTTTGCCAAACAACAATTACGCAAACCGTTTATGTTCATCAATTACCCGATGCACAATTCAGTATAAATCCAAATCCTATTTGCCCGGGGGGTAGCATCACTTTTGCATCCACATCAACTTCGGCAGATCCAATTACCACCTATCAATGGAATTTTGGTGATGTATCGAGCGGAGCATTAAATTCTGCCACAACATCAACTGCCTCACATATTTTTAACACTGCCGGAAGTTATTCAGTTAAACTTAAAGTATCCACTGCATTTGGTTGTATTGATTCGTTGATTCAGTCAATTACAGTAAATGTTCCACCAACTGCAAATGCTGGCCTTGATAAAACAATTTGTATAAATGATTCAACTCAGCTTACTGCATCAGGTGGATTCACTTATTCGTGGTTGCCTGCATTAGGATTGAGTAATACAACTATTTCAAATCCATATGCTTCACCAGGTTCAACAACTACTTATACTGTAACTGTAGCTGATGCAGCAGGGTGCACTGGAGTAGATATGGTGGTAGTAATTGTAAACCCACTACCAATAGTAAGTGCAGGAGCCGATGTGGCAATCTGTTTAAATTCACAAACAACTTTAATTGGAATTGGAGCTTCAAGTTACGCATGGTCACCATCATCTGGTCTTTCTTCATCAAATGCTGCTACTGTAACCGCTTCACCAGCATTATCAACACAATATATTTTAACCGGTACTGATATAAACGGTTGTATCAATTACGATACTGTTGTTGTTGTAGTTAATCAATTACCAATTGCAAATGCCGGAACCGATGCAACAATTTGTTTAAATAACAACACTCAATTAATCGGCTCAGGTGGCATCGGGTTTCAATGGAATAAC
>JAHEZG010000447.1 GCA_023251195.1 Chitinophagaceae bacterium
GATATAATTTACAAAGTGCAATGAGTGAATTTACTTTTGATGTATCGTCTTTTTGTTTGGCTATTGCATTTTGCAAACTGTCGATTTCATTGTTTTGTGCATAACAGAAAACGGATAAGAACTGAAGGGCGAGCAGAAATATGAGACTGTAATTTTTCATTAAAGTTTTCAAATAAAACTGAATGCAATATGCTTAATTATGAATAAATATTTTTCACTTTTTAATTTCTGGTCAAAAAAAAGAGGGAATGAAAAATCATTCCCTCTTTAAGATCAAATAAAAATAGTTTACTGCTTTATTACTTTTATCAATTCAAATTCACTTGAAGTTTTCACACGGATAAAATATAAGCCGGATGAGAATTCAGTTAAATCCACCACCAATCCTTCAGGTGTAACTGAAGAAATTGATTCGAGTTGATATTTTTTTCCTGCCACATCAAACAATTCAATTTCATTTTCTGCAATTGATGAGGTGGAAGAAATCAATACTTTAGCATTGGTTGGATTCGGATAAACAGTAAAAGAGGATTGTTCAGTTAACGAATTACCATTTTCATCTTCGCGGCAACTGAGCGTAACAGATATAGATTTTGAACTCGTTGCAGATGAACCGCACGCATTGTTAGCTTTTACAGTGAGGGTAACTGATGAAGAGGTTACACTTGTAAATTTAACAGTAACTGTTGTGCCTGATGTAGATCCCACAAACTGGGCACCGTTATTTTTAGTCCATGTATAAGAAGTGGCACCCGGTACAGCCGCAATTGAATAAACCACTGCAGTATAGCTTTTACAAACTGAAGCTGATCCTGAAATTGTGCCTGGTGTACTTGGTTTTGATTGAACTGATCTGGAAGTAGTTGGTCCATTGCCGCATGCATTTGTTGCGTAAACCGAAATGGTTCCGGAAACAAATCCTGAAGGGAATGAAATGTAAACTTCCCATTCTCCTGCTGCATTTTGTCCGGCAAAAGTGAATGGATTTCCTGAATGACCAAGACCATCAGAAATTACGCACCCTGTTGGAGCCGACCAGGTGTAAGAAGTAGCTCCGCTCACCTGATAAATTTCAAAATCATAAGTGCTTCCACCACATGCACCAACCGATGGATTATCAGTACCATGATTATACCAGGCGGGAGCAGCAGGCACAGAACCTGATAAACCAACAACTGCAGAAGCTGAACCCTGACAACCTTTTGTATCTGTAATTACAACCGAGTAGGTACCGGCAGAAAGAGCAGTAGCAGTTTGAGCGGTTTTAGAACTCGGTGTCCATAAGTAAGTGTAACCAGGTGTGCCACCAGATGGATTAACAGTAGCGCTTCCGGTTGATACACCACAACCCGATGGAGTAGTGGTAGTTGTTCCTGTTACTGCAGTTGGTACAACAATGGTTGCTGAATTTGAAGCTGTGCAACCGTGTGCATCAGTTACAGTGTAGTTATATGTTCCGGCTGAAAGATTTGTAATTGCAGTTGCATTATAAATGTACGGAGCTGTTCCGCCACTGGCAATTCTGTTCACACTTCCTTTTTGCCCGAAACAATTTGGTTGTGTAGGTGTGGCAGTTAAGGTTAATTGCGAAGGTGGCGCTATGATGGTTGCAGAAGTTGTTGCAGTGCATCCATTGGCATCGGTTACTGTGAATGAATAATTTCCGGCAGCAAGATTTGAAGTTGCAGTACTTCCGAAATTATATGCACCGGTTCCACCACTTGCATTCAGGGCAACACTTCCTCCCTGACCAAAACACAATGGTTGCGTTGCTGATGATGACAGTGTTAAAAGATTTGGTTCGGTTAATATTCCATTATAATAATTGATGGAATAATTTGCCGGAGCAGTTAACACCAATGCACTTGGAACAATCTGATAAACTCCACCTGATGGAACTCCAACCACTGGATTGTTTAAGTTATTTAATACAGTATAAATTGGATTTGCAGAAGAATTTAAAACCGCATCGTTTAATTTATATCCGGTGATGGTTGAAGTAAATGCCGGCAAGCTATTACACAATGGATTTTTATTGTCAGCAGTAACTGTTAACGATGCAGGAGTGATTTGCAGGTTCCCATTTACTAAATTCAAATTGTAATTTAATGATGAACCACCGCTTAATGTGATTGGATAATTTCCAACAGCTGATGAGGCAGTTGCTGAAGTATTAATTACCAGTGATGAAACTGAAGATGAATTATCAGAATTTAAAAATCCGTTGTATGAAATTGTTAAAGCAGGATTTGCATTACCATAAATTTTTGTTTGATCATCAGCAGTAACAGTAAGCGAAGCAGGAGTGATAGCCAGATTTCCATCGTTCAGA